>NZ_JAGYFZ010000104.1:0-20093 GCF_019946675.1 Pseudomonas sp. BF-B-15 | reverse complement strand
TGGATGGCCGATCGCGGCGGGCCCACGGAGCAGGACCGGAGCGAGGGCATGCCGAGCCTAGGCGAGGCACCGAACGAAAGGGGCAAGAGCCCTTTGGTTACTTTGGGGCTTTTCCAAAGTGACTCGCCGTAAGGGCGAAACCAATAGCAGCCGTTGCCAAAGAAACGGATATGTACACTTAAGTACGCATCCCCCGCCCACTAACCAACAACCGCGCACACCCGATATACAACACCACCGTCGCCACCAGCATGAACGTAATCGCCACACTGATCCTGATGTCCGAAACCCCAAGAATCCCATAACGAAACGCATTGACCATATGCAGCACCGGGTTGGCCAACGACACCGTCTGCCAAAACGGCGGCAACAACGAGATCGAGTAAAACACCCCGCCCAAATAGGTCAGCGGCGTCAGCACAAACGTCGGAATGATCGAGATGTCATCAAAGTTGCGCGCAAACACCGCGTTGATGAAACCCAGCAACGAGAAGATCGTCGCCGTCAGCACCACCACCAGAATAGTCACGCCCAGGTGATGCACCTGCAACTTGGTAAAGAACAGCGACAGCAACGTCACAATGAGCCCGACCATCAACCCGCGCAGCACGCCGCCCAGGGTGTAGCCGATCAGAATCGTGTGCGGCGACACCGGCGACACCATCAATTCCTCGATGGAACGCTGGAACTTGCTGCCGAAGAAGCTCGACACCACGTTGCCGTAGGAGTTGGTGATCACCGACATCATGATCAGCCCCGGCACGATGTATTCCATGTAGGTGAAACCACCCATGTCACCGATCTGCCGGCCGATCAGATTGCCGAAGATCACGAAGTACAAAACCATGGTGATCGCCGGCGGCAGCAGCGTCTGCGGCCAGATCCGGGTGAAGCGTTTGACCTCGCGATAAACGATGGTATTGAGCGCGACGAGATTGGGCTGCAGCTCGGAACTCATACCGCCACCTTCGACAGATTTTTCTCCACCAGGGACACGAACAACTCCTCGAGGCGATTGGTTTTGTTACGCAGGCTCAGCACTTCGATGTTCTGCTGCGCCAGTTGAGTGAACAGCGCGGTGATGCCCATGGACTTGTCGACCTGGACTTCAAGGGTATGGCCGTCGAGCAAACGGGTCGGGTAACCCAGCAACTGCGGTGCAACGCTCAGCATGTTTTTCGTGTCGAGCAGGAAGGTTTCCACATGCAGCTGGCCAAGCAGCTGTTTCATGCTGGTGTTCTCGACAATCGTGCCGTGGTCGATGATGCCGATGTTGCGGCACAACTGCTCAGCCTCTTCCAGATAGTGCGTGGTGAGGATGATGGTGATGCCTTTCTGGTTCAGCTCGGTGAGGAACGTCCACATCGAACGACGCAGCTCGATATCGACCCCCGCCGTCGGTTCGTCGAGGATCAGCAGGCGCGGTTCGTGAACCAGCGCGCGGGCGATCATCAAGCGACGCTTCATGCCGCCGGACAATGAACGCGACGGCACATCGCGCTTGTCCCACAAGCCAAGTTGGGTCAGGTATTGCTCGGCGCGTTCCTTGGCGATTTTCGGCGGGATGCCGTAATAACCGGCCTGGGTCACGACGATGTCGAAGGTTTTTTCGAACTGGTTGAAGTTGAATTCCTGGGGCACCACGCCGATGGAGCGCTTGAGCTGCGCAGGATTCTTGTCCAGGTCGTTGCCGAAGATATTCACTGTGCCGCTGGTTTTGTTCACCAGGGTCGAGAGAATGCCGATGGTCGTGGATTTGCCGGCGCCGTTGGGGCCGAGCAAGGCGAAAAAGTCACCTTCGGCGACGTCCAGATCGATACCACTCAGGGCCTGGAAACCGTTGCCGTAGGTTTTGGTTAGCTGCCGGATGGACAGAGCGGAACTCATATCGGATTTACGCACCAAGAAGGGAAGAAAGGGATCAATAAGGGCGGGCGGCGAGCAATGCAACCGCGGCGCATGAGCGCAATGGTGCTTGTCGCCGCCACACAAGTACAGTCAAGTGTGTCGATAGTGAGTATTAAGTCAACGCGGTCATGACGGCTTTCTTGTACGCCGCACGCTGCTTCAGTCGTGCGTACCAGGCCTCCAGATGTGGCTGCGGCGCACGCTCGATCGGCATCTCGAACCAGGCATAAATGAAGCTGCCGAGGGGAATGTCGCCCATGCCGATTTCATCGCCGGACAAGTACGGTTTGGCCGCCAATGCCTGATCGGCCATTGCCAGCAAGCCATTGCACTCTTTGATTGCGGCGTTGATGGCGGGCCAGTCCTGTTGATCTGCCGGTGTGCGCAAGACACCCCAGAACACGGTGCGGAACGGCCCGGCAAAACTTGAAGTGGTCCAGTCCATCCATTTGTCGGCAGTGGCGCGGGCCTTCAGGTCCGAGGGATACCAGGCGGTGTCGTTGGCGTGGCGGGCCATCAGGTAACGCACGATGGCGTTGGACTCCCACAGCACGAAGCCGTCGTCTTCAATCACCGGAACGCGACCGTTGGGATTCATCGCACGATACTCGGGCGTATCGACCACACCAAAGGCGCCGCCTGCATCGATGGCTTCATAGGCCAGGCCCAGTTCTTCGGCGGCCCACAAAGGTTTTCTGACATTCGACGAATTTTTCCGACCCCAGATCTTCAGCATGACCGCCTCTTGATTGATGAATGCGCAGGCAGCATACGCCGGATCAGCCGCGACTCAAATCGCTCTGCATGTCCCCCAGCAGCGACGGCAACTGCTCGCTGAACAAGTGCGGATAGCACTTTTCCAGGTGTTCGAAAAAGAACGCCTCCGGCACGTCGGTGAACTGACCGTGATCGATCAGGTACTCCATCAGTTGCTCGCCGTCACGATTGAACGGGTGGAAAACACTGTCATTGATCCCGTCGAATTCCAGCGGCGCAACGTTGAACATTTCGCAGAGTTTCTGGTTGAACGCCGGCGTGGCTTTGACCCAGCGATCGTTCAGGTACAGCTCTGTATAACCATGCATGGCGAACACGTCACTCTTGAGCAATTCCAGCAAACGCGGGGTCGACAAGTGATTGCGCACATCCGCCAGACCGATCCGCGCGGGAATCCCGCAATGCCGCGCCGCTCCGGCGAGCAGCGTGGCCTTGGGCACGCAATAACTCTCACCGGTCGCCAGCGCATAACTGCCGCGCAAGGTCTCTGGATCGCGGCTGAACGTGTAAGGGTTGTAACGCACGGCCTCGCGCACCGCGTAATAGAGATTGATCGCCTGCTCGAGCGGGTCGCGGTTACTACCGCGATGTTTTTCGGCGAACTCCACCACCGACGGGTGGTCACTATCGATGAAGCGGCCGGGACGCAGATACTCGTGCATGAGGACAATCTCCTGGGGAAGCCACGAGTCTAGCGACAGGTTCAGCACAGAGATAACGACGTTTCGGCCAAACATGGACGCTTTGCCGCCCGCCCGGCGAACGATTTGCCCGGCCCGATGCCAATCGGTCCTACAAAACTCATCGAAGGTTTCCCACGATTTCAATCACCTTGCTCTGACCACCCTGTTTTGCGGATGCCGTCTAAGCTCTGAAGGTTGGTTTTGCCCTGGTTTCACGGAGGATTAAATATGCTGCTGTTGTGGATACTGGTTCTGGTTGTCGGGATTGCGTATTTAGCCCACCGCCGTATCGCCCCCCTACCCGCCCTGTGCATCGTTGCCGTTTATGTGGTGGCGATGGGGGCCTTCAGTCGTGCGCCTGGCTGGCTGCTGCTGGTGCTCTGGGTATTGATCGCAGCGGTGGCAGCGCCCTTGTTGCTGCCCGACCTGCGCCGCAAATACTTCAGCGCGCCGCTGTTCAACTGGTTCCAGAAAACCCTGCCGCCGATGTCGGAAACCGAACGCGATGCCATCGACGCCGGCACGGTGTGGTGGGACGGCGAACTGTTCAGCGGCCGCCCGGACTGGGACAAACTGCTGTCCTATCCCAAAGCTCAACTGACCGAAGAGGAACAAGCCTTCATCGATGGCCCGACCGATGAGCTGTGCGCGATGGTCACTGACTGGCAGATCGGCCAGGACATGGACCTGCCGGCCGCAGCCTGGACCCACATCAAGGAAAACGGTTTCTTCGCGCTGATCATTCCCAAGGAATACGGCGGCAAGGGTTTTTCTGCCTACGCCCACTCCCAGGTCGCGATGAAACTGGCGACCCGCAGCGGCGACCTCGCGTCTACTGTGATGGTCCCCAACTCCCTCGGCCCGGCTGAATTGTTGCTGCATTACGGCACCGACGAACAACGCAACCATTACCTGCCACGACTGGCGCGTGGCGATGACATCCCGTGCTTCGCCTTGACCGGACCATTGGCCGGCTCCGATGCCGGCTCGATGCCCGACACCGGGGTCATCTGCAAAGGTGAATGGGAAGGCAAGGAAACCCTCGGCCTGCGCCTGAACTGGGAAAAGCGCTACATCACCCTCGGCCCGGTCGCCACCCTCCTCGGCCTGGCCTTCAAGGCGTATGACCCGGATCACTTGCTGGGCGATGAAGTGGATCTAGGCATCAGCCTCGCGCTGGTCCCGACCGACACCGCCGGTGTCGAGATCGGCCGTCGTCATCTGCCATTGGGCGCAGCCTTCATGAACGGCCCGAACTCCGGCAAGGACGTGTTCATTCCGCTGGACTTCCTCATCGGCGGCCAGGACATGCTCGGCAAAGGCTGGATGATGCTGATGAACTGCCTGTCGGTCGGGCGCTCGATTTCGTTGCCTGCGGTCGGCACCGGCGCGGCGAAGTTCACCAGCCTGGTGACCGGTCAATACGCGCAGATTCGTGAACAGTTCAACGTACCGTTGTCGGCGTTTGAAGGTATTCAGGAAGCCATGGCGCGCATCGGCGGCAACGCCTGGATGATGGATGCGGCGCGGATGCTCACCGCCAACGCGGTGGACCTGGGCGAGAAACCGTCGGTGCTGTCAGCGATTCTCAAGTACCACCTTACCGAACGTGGTCGCGAGTGCATCAGCCACGCCATGGATGTGCATGGCGGCAAGGCGATCATCATGGGGCCGAACAACTACCTCGGACGCAACTGGAATGGCGCGCCGATCTTCATCACCGTCGAGGGCGCGAACATCCTCTCGCGCAACTTGATGATCTTCGGCCAGGGGGCGATTCGCTGCCATCCATTCGTCCTGAAAGAAATGGCCCTCGCCGGGCGTGAAGACAAGGATCAGGCCCTCACCGAGTTCGATGGCCTGCTGCTCAAGCACATCGGTTTTGCCGTGAGCAACGCTGCCAGCACACTGGTGCTGAACCTTGGTTTCGGTCATTTCGAACATGCACCGGGAGACAAGCTCAGCCAGGGGTATTTCCGTGCGCTCAACCGTCAGGCGGCTGCGTTCGCCCTGCTCGCGGACTTGAGCATGATGTTGCTGGGCGGTGAACTGAAACGGCGCGAACGTCTGTCGGCACGCCTGGGGGATGTGCTCAGCAACCTGTACCTGGCCTCCGCCGCGCTCAAGCGTTACCACGACCTCGACTCACCGGAACACATGGCGCCGCTGTTTACCTGGGCCATGGAAGAAAGCCTTGGTCAGTCGGAACGCGCGCTGGATGAATTGCTGACCAACTTCCCGAACAAGGTTTTGGGCTGCCTGTTGCGGGTGATCGTGTTCCCACTGGGTCGCCGTCACAAAGGGCCGTCGGACAAGCTCGGTGCAGAAGTCGCCGCGGTGATTGGCCGAGCCAAGGGCGATCCAACCCTGGAAGAGTTGCTTGGCGGATGCTTCCGCCCGCAGTCGGCCGATGACGCCGTTGGCGCCCTGCAACACGCGTGCGACCTGTTGAACGCGGTGCAGCCGGTGCAGAAAAAACTCCACATGGCGCTCAAAAGCGGTCAAGTCAAACCGGTTGCCGGGGAAAACGTTATCGACGCCGCGTTGGAGGCTGGCGTGTTGCAGCCGGTGGAAGCGCACAACCTGCGCAATGCCGAAGTGGCGCGGCGCAAGGTGATCGATGTCGATGATTTCGACAAAGAAGAGCTGAAGCTGGCCGAAGGAAAGGTCCGCTGATCCTGCTTGCGATGTAAAAAAGGGCGCAGGAGCTTTATACTCCCGCGCCCGTTTTGCTCTTGAGGACTTATCTCGTGTCCAACATCGTTGCCGATCATCTCGTTTTGCTCGACCACCTACGCAGTATCCTGGTCGCCGTGGGTGAGGCCGATCAGGTTCCCGAAGAAAGCCATGCCTTGTTCCTGGAGCGCTTCGACGAACTGCGTGCGTTGCTGCCGGTCGACCCGATCGAAAGCCAATACCTGGGCCAGGACATCCTGTGCCAGGTGATCACCCGTTACCCGCAAATCGCTCACCTGGTCCCGCGTGACCTGTTGTGGTATTTCGCCGGTGACTGCCTGCACTACATGCCCGACGATGAAATCGACTTGTATCAGGCGCTGGAAGAACGTCGCTTCGAAGCTGAACAGAACGACGAACCGTTCGACTGGAATCAGGAAAAGCAGTTGCTGGCGATGTCGAACGACGACAGCAAGCACTGATCCCCGGTCAGAAATGCAAAAGGCCCGCATGGTTAGACATGCGGGCCTTTTTTTGTGGCATTGCGCAGTGATGTGGTGTCTGGGCGGACGCCTTCGCGGGCAAGCCTCGCTCCTACAGGTCCTGCACAAAAACCGTAGGAGCGAGGCTTGCCCGCGAAGGGGCCCGTCAGAGCAACCCATCACTCTCGGGTAACTCATACTCAGCCGCGACCTTGCCTGCCACACCGGGTTTACCCGGCTTGCTCAACGTCGGCTCCTTCCCAAGACATTCCACCAGATAGTCGATCAACACCCGCAGCTTCGGCGGCATATAACGGGTCGGCGAATGCAGCAACCACGCCCCGCCGTGGTACGACGCCAGAAACGTCCAGTCCGGCAACACCTGCACAATCAAGCCCTGCTCCAGCGCATAACGCGCGGTGAAGTACGGCAGGCTGCCAATCCCGATGTGCTGCAACACTGCGCCCAGTCGCACACCGGTGTGATTGGCCGCATATCGTCCACGCACACCGACGGTGACGGCCTTGGTGCCTTTCTTGAATTTCCAGCGCGCATCACTCGGGGTCTCACCCAGGTAGATGCAACTGTGATTGAGCAAATCATGGGGATGAGTCGGCGTACCGTGCTCGGCCAGATACTGCGGAGTGGCGCAGAGTAAATGGTCGATGGTCAGCAATTGCCGCCCGACCAGCCCGGCGGGTGGCCGATCAGTGATACGAATCGCCAGATCGACGTTGTCGTCGATCAAATCCACCTGACGGTCTTCGAGTAACAGTTCCACATCCACTTTGGGATAACGCCGCAGAAATTCCGGCATATGCGGGTGAATCACGAATCGTCCTACGGCTTTGGGCACGCTGACTCGCACCAGCCCTTCCGCTTCATGGGTGAACTGACCGCTGATTTCCATCACCGACTTGGCTGCGCTGACCATCTCCTGGCAACGCTTGAATACTTCCTCGCCTCCGTCGCTCAGCCGCAGTTTGCGCGTAGTGCGTTGCAACAGGCGCGTGGCGAGTGCCTTCTCCAGACGCGAGATGCTGCGACTGACCGCCGACGGTGAAGAGCCCAGCTGACGCGCCGCTTCGGAGAAGCTGCCGGTCTCGACAACCTTGACGAATATCGCCATTTCACCGAGCAACGGCAGAGGAAGATTTATGCTCACAGCGCAACAGTCCTTTGATGTTTGAACGGATTATCACGCAATTCCACGCTTCATATAATAAAAAACAAAATTTTTAATGAGGACATGGAATATGACGCTTCGCCTCTTTTTCCATAGTGATGACCTCAAGGCTAACGTGGAAGTCCTCGATTGCACGCCGCACGAGAACGAATTCGCCGTGGTGCTACGCGCCACACTCTTCCACCCTCAGGGCGGTGGACAACCCTTTGACACCGGCTGGATCGGCGAAAGCCAGGTACTGCGCGTGGTCCAGGACCCGGACCGGATCATCCATTTCGTCGACCGCCCCGTCCCTCTCGGCATGACCCAGATTCGCATCGATGAGCAACGTCGCCAGTTCAACGCACGGATGCATTCCGCCGGCCATTTGATCGGCCATTTCGTCCAGGCCATGGGCTGGATGCCGATCAAGGCGCATCACTGGCCGGGCGAGGGACGCGTGCAGTTCAAACCGGTGGATTGCGCGCAGGAGATTGACGCCCGGACCATCGAGTCCGGCATAGAACAATGGATCGCCCACGACCTGCCGCGCCTGACATCGTTGCGCGAAGGCGCCCGGGAAATCGGTTTCGGTGAACTGCCCGCCTATGGCTGCGGCGGCACCCATGTACGTAGCCTGAAGGAATTGGGCACGGTCACGATCGCTTCCGTTTCGCAGAAGAAAGGAACGCTGTCAGTCCACTACAGCGTGGACTGAGCATTTGGGCGATGCCGACTCCGGCATCGCCTGGCGCCGGGGGGGCCTGCATTCGCGGGTTCCGTTGACTATCCGATAGATGGACCTGAACCATGATGCTTGACGTCGAGCGTCTCGATGAGACGTGCATAAAAAAACTGGCCAACGAAGAAGTCCTCGCCATCCGGGTCAAAAGTTTCCTGGCCCCGCCGCTGGCGATTCAGATCGGCGACAAGATTCTCGAGCCCGGTTTCGAAGGCTATATCAACGCACCGAGCATCGGTCGTATCGGCATGGCGTTTTATGAGGCTGAAAACCAGCCACTGCTGATCGAAGACTATTTCGAGCGCGCCACGCGCAACATCGCGGAACTGCGCAACCGTTGCGCGCCCTACTCGTCCCCGGTCGACACCCTGCGCTGCATGCTCGATGAGTCCTGGCCGGCGGGTGCGCATCTGGAAAACCTCTACGGCCGCAAGATGTATGTCGGCTTGTCCCGAGTGGTGAAACCCGGCGTGTGCTTTCTGGCCCACCACGACATCTTCGCCAAGGACGCTCCCGACAGTTACCAGGCCAGAAGCCTCGATGCGCAGTTCGCCTGCAATGTTTACCTGAACATGCCCACCGAAGGCGGCGCGCTGCAGATGTGGGACCACGACATTTCTCCCGACCAGTTCGATGAAATGCGTGGCGACAGTTACGGCATCGATCCGGCGCTGCTCGGCGCTCCGATCCTGGAGGTCCTTCCGCAACCCGGTGACTTCATCATGTTCAATTCGCGCTGCATGCACTCGGTGACACCGGGCGTGGCCGATCCGCGCCTGAGCCTTTCTTTCTTTGTCGGCTATCGCGGCAATGCTTCACCCCTTACTTTCTGGAGTTGAGATGCAGTTTTCGAATTACCTGGGCGAGTTCCTGGCGCTGGCGACAATTCACTTTCTGGCCGTGGTCGCCCCCGGACCGGACTTTGCGGTCACCATCCGCCAGAGCGTGCGTTTCGGTCGGTGGGTAGGCATCTGTACGGCGCTGGGCATCGGCGCGGGCATTTCCGTGCACGTGCTTTACACCCTTCTTGGCGTCGGCGCGCTGATGCACACCACGCCCTGGCTGCTGACTGTGGCCAAGGTCATCGGCGGTGCCTACATTTTGTACCTGGGTGTGAGCCTGTTGCGCAGCAAGCCCAAATCCGCGCTGGAAGGTGATAAAGAAGCCGACGAGCCGGTCGTCGAACAAACGCTGCTGAAGGCGTTCACCACCGGGTTTCTGACCAACGCGACCAATCCCAAGGCCACGCTGTTTTTCCTGGCGATCTTCACCACCCTCATCAGCGCCACGACCCCGCTGAACATTCAGGCGCTTTACGGCCTCTGGATGTGTTTCGTGAACGCACTGTGGTTTGTCATCGTTGCCCTGTTCTTCTCCAGCAGCCGGGTGCGCGTGCTGTTCATGCGCATGGGGCATTGGTTCGAACGCACCATGGGGGTGATTCTGATCCTGTTCGCCGGGCGCCTGATTCTGTCGATGTAAAAACCCGCCCACGCAAAAGGCCCGCTCAGTCTGACTGGCGGGCCTTTTTTTTTGGCTTGGATATAAATTTTGCACAAACAAAAACGCCGCTCAATGAGCGGCGTTTTTGTGAATTTGGAGCGGGAAACGAGACTCGAACTCGCGACCCCGACCTTGGCAAGGTCGTGCTCTACCAACTGAGCTATTCCCGCAAATGGCGTCCCCTAGGGGACTCGAACCCCTGTTACCGCCGTGAAAGGGCGGTGTCCTAGGCCACTAGACGAAGGGGACACGCTGCCCGGAACACATGGTGTGTGTTTCGGTGCCCAGACCCGCATCCGAAGACTTGGTTCTGGTTTCACTCAGCCCTGCCCGAAAGCAACGCTGTTTAAAATTGGAGCGGGAAACGAGACTCGAACTCGCGACCCCGACCTTGGCAAGGTCGTGCTCTACCAACTGAGCTATTCCCGCATATTGGCGTCCCCTAGGGGACTCGAACCCCTGTTACCGCCGTGAAAGGGCGGTGTCCTAGGCCACTAGACGAAGGGGACACACGTACAACATTCACTCCCTACCGCGTTTCGCTGTGTGCTTTACGCTGTAAGTGGCGCGCATTCTATGGATGGATTGAGGGGTCGTCAACCCCCAGATATAAATTTATTTAAATCAATGACTTCGCCCTGCTTTAAGCAGCGAATACGGCTTTTTGCTCGCCCTGTGTTTGACGCCTATATTCTGACACCCGCCAAGACGTTATAGTCCACCCACGCAACAGATGATGGCAATGTGCACCAAGCACACTATTACTTATATAAGCAGGTTTGCGGTCGATACAGGCATAAGCCTGTTCGTTTCAACCCGTCGAGCGGCCCTATGCGCTCCCCTGCCAAGCCACTACACTCGCACGCGAATCCCATAAAGAGGTCTTACCGGTGACACCACTCATGATCACCCTGCTAGTCGTAGCCGGGATCGCACTATTGATCGCCATTGGGTACATGAACCATGTGGTGGAAAACAACAAACTGGAAAAGGCCCGCACCAAGGTTGAGCTCAACGACCGCCTGCGTCGCTGTGGCGAAATTACCGAAACGTTCCCTGGCCAGCTGATGACTCCGGCTCTCAAGCTGTTGTTGACTCGCCTGGAACTGAACGTCTGCCAGCGCCTGTTGAATCTGGAAAAATCCAGCGCCAACCTCAAGGTGCGGATCAGCGAACTGAACACCCTTGTCGCGCAGGGCGAATCGATCCCGGTCAACAACCCGCCGGCACCGATCCAGACCGAAGCCAAGGCCAAGGATGTACGCTTCCTGCTCGAGGCCCTGCACGGTCAGATCACCCGCGCGGCACAGGACGGTTTCCTGCCAACCAACGAAGCCAAACGCTGGATCCGCGAAGTTCGCCACATCCTGGTTCTGTTGCACATCGAATTCTTCAACAACCTCGGCCAGCACGCCCTGCAACAAAACCAGCCTGGCCAGGCTCGCCTGGCGTTCGAACGTGGTGTGCAATACCTGCGCAAACAACAGGAACCTCAGGTCTACGCCGAACAACTCGAATACCTGGAAAAGCTCCTGGCCCGCGCGAATGCACAAGTCATGGACAAAACTGCGCCGGCTGAAGGCGAAGTGAACCAATTGACCGAAGGCCTCAAAGACGTCGAGGCGGATGCGGACTGGAAGAAGAGAGTGATTTACGACTGATCACGCAAAGATGAAGAGCCACCGACAAGGTGGCTTTTTTTTGCGTTGGGTTTTAGCGGCGGGTACATCCGGGAAAGATTGGGCGGCTGTCAGGCCGTCATCGCCGGCAAGCCGGCTCCTACAAAGGGCGTGGTACATCCGCGAGAATCAGGTCGGTTGTCAGGCCGTCATCGCTGGCAAGCCAGCTCCTACAAAGGGCGTGGCACATCCGCGAGAATCAGGTCGGTAGTCAGGCCGCCATCGCCGGCAAGCCGGCTCCTACAAAGGGCGTGGCACATCCGCGAGAATCAGGTCGGTAGTCAGGCCGCCATCGTCGGAACGCCGCCCGCAGCAAGCCGGCTCCTACAAAGGGCGTGGTACATCCGCGAGAATCAGGTCGGTAGTCAGGCCGCCATCGCCGGCAAGCCGGCTCCTACAGGGGATCGCGTTTGCTTTCGCTTCTCACCACTCATCAGGCCGAGCGTTAGCTCGCCTTGCGCTTTTGATTTTGATCTGCCCGCCCCTTCGGGAGGCTGAGTGGAGGTTCTGCGCAGTGGGCAACCCGGCATGGATGCCGGGTTAGCCGCCCCCGGCCATGGATGGCCGATGGCGGCGGGCCCACGGAGCAGGACCGGAGCGAGGGAACGCCGAGCCTTAGCGAGGGGCCGGACGCCGGGGCGAGACCTTTTGGTTCCTTTTGGGGCGTTTGCCAAAAGGGACTCGCCGTAAGGGCGAAACCGTGAGCGGCCGTTACACCACGAATGGATATGTACACCAACAAGAGATAGGTCGGCTGTCAGGCCGCCATCGTCGGAACGCCGCCCGCAGCAAGCCGGATCCTACAAGGGCCATACCGATCAAAGCCGGAAATGCCCGACCATCCCCTTCAACTCAACCCCCAACTGCGCCAACTCGATGCTCGACGCCGCATTCCCCTGCATCGCCAACGAAGACTGATCCGCACTCGCACGAATACTGGTCACACTGCGATTGATCTCCTCAGCCACAGAACTCTGCTCCTCCGCAGCCGCTGCGATCTGCTGGTTCATCTGCTGAATCAACGACACCGCCGCAGCAATACTGCCCAAGGCACTTTCGGTCTGAAGCGCATCACTGACCGCCAGTTTCACCAACTCGCCACTGCTCTGAATCTGATGCACCGACGACTGCGCCGCCGAACGCAAGGCACTGACCAGACGTTCAATCTCCTCGGTCGATTGCTGGGTCCGCTTCGCCAGGGCCCGCACTTCATCGGCAACCACCGCAAACCCCCTGCCCTGCTCGCCGGCCCGTGCCGCCTCGATGGCCGCGTTCAGCGCCAACAGGTTGGTCTGCTCAGCCACACTCTTGATCACACTGAGCACCGTGCCAATATTCTGGATCTCCGCACTCAAGCTCTCGATGCTGGAACTGGCCGAGGACGCCGAATCGGCCAGCTGCTCGATCCGCGCCATGCTCTGGCGCACCACCACCTGGCCACTTTCGACCTTGTCGTCCGCCGTCTGCGCAGCCTGGGCAGCTTCTTCCGCGTTACGTGCAACATCGTGCACGGTGGCGGTCATCTGGTTCATTGCAGTTGCGACCTGCTCGGTTTCTTCTTTCTGACTGCTGACTTCAAGATTGGTCTGTTCGGTCACCGCCGACAGCGATTGCGCGGAACTGGCCAATTGCTCGATGCCCGCCTGCAAACCGCTGACAATGCTGCTGAGCCCCGCGCCCATTTGCTGCATGGCCTGCATCAGTTGGCCGATCTCGTCCCGGCGGGTCACTTCAACCGTCGCACTCAAATCGCCCGCGGCAATCTGCTGAGCCACACGGATCACACTGCGCAACGGCCCCACGATCAATCGGGTAATCACCCATGCCGCAATCAGCCCGACCAGCAAGGCCAGGGCCGATGAACCGATAATCAGCAGCGAATTCTTTTTCAGCTCGGCCTGCATCGACTGGTCTTCGGCGACATAGGCCTGATCCACCCGCTCCACCACCTGCGCGGCGCGCTGATGCAGCTGTTCATAGACGGTTTTTTCCTGCGCCAGCAGGCCGGTGTACTCGGCAAGTTTTTCACTGAAACCGCCAATGTGCCCGACCACCTCATTGAGGACCGTCTGATAGCCCTCGTCCTTGACCGTGGTTTTCAACTGCTCGGCCTGAGCCAGCGCCTGGTCGGCCTGCTCGATCTTGCCTTGGCTGGCACTGTCATCGCCCTTGCGGCTCTGGTCCAGACGCACGCGCGCCTCGTTCATGGCTTGCAACATCAGCCGCGATACCTGGCTGACTTGATTGGCCTGTTCGATGAACTGGCTGCCGTCCTTGCCCTCGGAGTCCTTCAAGGTATAAGCGCCATCGTCGGCGAGACCGGCCTGCAACACATCAAGGTTGTTGGCCACGCTGGACACCGACCAACTAGCCATTTCCAGCGCCAGGTCCTTGGCCTGACTCAGCGAGACAAATTCGTCAAACGCCTTGCGATAAGCTCCCAGCGATTGCTCGACGTCGTTCATCACCGGAACGTTGGCCGGTGATTGCGCCTTGAGCTGATTCGCCAGGACGACCAGGCCTTCAACGCCCTCGTGCAACGCAGTGACGATTTTCGGGTTGCCGTGCAAGGCGTATTCCTGCTCAAGCAACCGCACCTTGAGCAGGCCACTGTTGAGCGACGACATCTGTTTGAGCCCGTCGAAGCGCTGGCTGATGGTTTGCAGGGACCATACGCCGATGGCCGCCACCAGGGCTGTCAACAGCAGCACCAGCAGAAACCCGACACCCAGTTTTTTTGCCATACCGAGGTTGGCAAAACGTCCTTGCACGGCCGAAATCATTGCACTTAGTCCCCTGACATAGTCTGTTAACGCAGATTCGCAACGGGCCTGTGTCAACACAAGTCTCTGGCGTCGGAATAATGGCAAAAAGCTACGCCAACGTCGTTTTCAGAACGCTTGAGGTCGATTCAAAGCGGTGGCCTGAAAAAACGCCCGGGCTCGCGGATCACAGGCATAGGCCACATTGATACGCTGCCAGTCACCGGCCTCGCCGGCGGGACTGAAGGCTGTCGCGCAAGACAGCAGGACACCGTGGCGTCGAGCCTGAATCCGCAGGTGAGCGTAGTCGGACTTGCGCGATCGCGCCCAGATGAACAGGCCCCCGACGGGTTTGCCGAAGACCTCCCACTCGGCGTCTTCCAGCATCTGCAATGCGGCCTCTCGGTCACCGCTCAGACGCTGCCGCAGGCGCAGCACCAACTTGCGATAGGCACCGCTCGCCAACAGGCAGGCCAGCACCGACTCGCAAAACCCGGAAGTACCCAGGCTGCTGATCCTCTTGACCTCGGCCAGCCTCGATATGACTTCCGCGCCAGCCACTACAAAGCCGACCCGCAACGAACTGCTGAGAATCTTGGAATAGCTGCCGAGGTAAATCACGTTGCCATCGGTCTCCAGGGCTGCGAGCCGCACGCCCGGGCCACTGTGCAAGTCCGCGTAGACATCGTCTTCGATCACCAGCACGCCATGGGTTTTCGCCAGTTGCAGGACCCGCTCCGCCACCGCCGGCGCCAGGCTGTTGCCTGTCGGGTTGTGATAGAAGCTGTTGATGAACAATGCCCGGGGCTTGTTCTCCCGCAGCAGTACCGTGAGCGCTTCGATGTCCGGCCCGCGCGGCGTGCGCGGTACCTCAAGCATGTTGACACCCCGCAGCCTGAGCAACTCGAACAGCAAGGAGTAACCGGGGCTTTCTACCACCACGCAATCACCTGGCTTGAGCAAGGTGCGCACGATCAGGTCAAGCCCCTGACTGGCGCCCGCCGTTGTCATGATTCGACTTTCTTCTGCGGCGATATCCAGCAGCCTCAGGCGTTTGAGGATTTGCTGACGCAACGCCCGCAAACCCAACGGCGTGCTGTAGTTGAACAGCGCAGCCATGTCCGTGCGACTGACCTCACGGATCGCGTAGCTCAGGTCGTCGGTTTCACGCCAGCTTTCGGGAAGCCCGCCACTCCCCAGCGGCAGCTCACCCTCCCTGCTGTGTGAATTGACCTCTGTACCTTCTGACCACGGCGAGTCCGCAGCGACCAACGCCGGGGTTGCGACGACAAACCCCGCGCCATGACGTGGCACCAGCATGCCTTGGGCCACCAGCCGCTCACAGGCCTCAACGACGCTGGTCTGACTGAGCAAGTTGACCCGTGCGATTTGCCGCGCAGAAGGCAAACGCGTCCCAGCCTCTATTTCGCTCTGACGCAGCCAGCAAGCCAGCGCGTCGACGATTTGCTGTACGACCGGCACCATTGCCTGTCGATCGATTCTCAATTCCATGAGCAAGCAAACTCCTGTTTGTTTCGCGGAAAACAGTTAATCACAGCAACGCGGGATGGGCTGTGCGACAACGCCGCCAAAACTCACGGATCTAACCATTTGAAACACATTGCCCGAGCCATTCCCCAGGCAAAAAAAAACCCGCACACGTGGCGGGTTTTCTTGCGGTGCATGGCCCGGCTTCAGAACGCCGTGACGCCACCGTCCACCGCCAGCGAATGACCGGTGGTGAACGCGGCACCGTCGCTGCACAGGTACAGCACGGCACTGGCGATTTCTTCGACCTTGCCGATGCGACCCACCGGGTGCATGGCGCTGGCGAACTCGCCCTTCTTCGGATCCGCTTCATAGGCGCGGCGGAACATGTCGGTGTCGATCACCGCCGGGCACACCGCGTTCACGCGAATCTTTTTCTTGGCGTATTCGATTGCCGCCGATTTGGTCAGGCCGATCACCGCGTGCTTCGACGCCGCATAGATGCTCATCTTCGGCGCGGCACCGAGGCCAGCCACCGACGCCGTGTTGACGATCGCGCCACCGCCCTGAGCCAGCAACAACGGCAGCTGATACTTCATGCACAGCCAGACGCCTTTGACGTTGACGCCCATGATCGCGTCGAATTCGTCGACCGTGCCTTCGGCCAGTTTGCCTTTCTCGATTTCAATGCCCGCGTTATTGAAGGCGTAGTCGAGACGGCCGTAAGTATTCACCACTTCGTCCATCAGATTTTTTACATCGCTTTCCAGGGTGACGTTGCAACGCACGAAGGTCGCTTCGCCGCCCGCCGTACGAATCAGCGCCACGGTGCCTTCACCGCCTGCGGTGTCCATGTCGGCCACCACCACTTTCAACCCTTCGGCGGCGAACGCTTGGGCGGTCGCGCGGCCGATACCATTGGCGGCGCCCGTGACTACAGCGACCTGGCCGGAAAACGTCATGCTCATTGTGATGCCCTCGAAGTGAAGAATGTGCAAGTTAGCGTGCGACCAGTCTAGCCACAGGCACGACCCGCGCGGCAGCACTATCAGAAGCCCGGTTAAGCGACCATGAGTTGCAGTGATAAAACCACCGGACCGACTATCACTGCACTGGATCGATGTGCATTCGCCGCATCAGCCAAACTTGCGGGGTCGTCCATGAAGGTCTATCAACAAGTCTTCATTCATCTTGAGTGCCTGTCATGACTACCCAGACCAATCGCCAGTTCCTGCTCGCCAAACGTCCGGTGGGCGCGGCGACCCGCGAGACATTTTCCTATCAGCAAGTCCCGGTCGGCGAACCGGCCACGGGTCAGATCCTGGTCAAAAACGAATACCTGTCCCTGGACCCGGCCATGCGTGGCTGGATGAACGAGGGCAAGTCCTACATCCCGCCAGTCGGTATCGGCGAAGTCATGCGCGCACTGGGCGTAGGCAAAGTCGTGGCGTCCAGCCATCCGGGGTTTGCGGTCGGGGACTACGTCAACGGCGCCCTGGGTGTGCAGGATTACTTCCTCGGCGAGCCGCGCGGCTTCTATAAAGTCGATCCGAAACTGGCACCGCTGCCACGTTACTTGTCCGCGCTGGGCATGACCGGGATGACGGCCTACTTCGCCCTGCTCGATGTCGGCGCACCGAAGGAAGGTGACACCGTGGTGCTTTCCGGCGCGGCCGGTGCGGTAGGCAGCATCGCCGGGCAGATCGCCAAGATCAAAGGCTGCCGCGTGATCGGCATCGCGGGCGGCGCGGACAAGTGCAAGTTCCTGATCGACGAACTGGGTTTTGACGGTGCCATCGATTACAAGAGCGAAGACGTCGTCGCCGGCCTCAAGCGCGAATGCCCGAAAGGTGTGGACGTGTATTTCGATAACGTCGGCGGCGATATTCTCGACGCCGTGCTGAGCCGTCTCAACCTGAAGGCACGGGTGGTGATTTGCGGCGCCATCAGCCAGTACAACAACAAGGAAGCGGTCAAAGGGCCGGCCAACTATTTGTCGCTGCTGGTCAACCGCGCACGCATGGAAGGCTTTGTGGTGATGGACTACGCCGCGCAGTTCGCCACGGCCGGGCAGGAAATGGCCGGGTGGATGGCCAAGGGGCAGCTCAAGAGCAAGGAAGACATTGTCGAAGGGCTGGAGACGTTCCCGGAGACGCTGATGAAGTTATTCAGCGGCGAGAATTTCGGCAAGTTGGTGTTGAAGGTATAAAAAGCTTCGCGGGCAAGCCTCGCTCCTACAGGTCAGTGTCGTTCGCGGAGTACGTGCACGACGTGATACCTGTAGGAGCGAGGCTTGCCCGCGAATGGTTTTAGCAGGCGCCGCTTAAGCGATTTCGGCTACGACGTCAGCCAACGCCTTGGCCGGATCCGCCGCCTGGCTGATCGGACGGCCGATCACCAGGTAATCGGAACCGGCATCCAGCGCCTGACGCGGCGTCAGAATGCGGCGCTGATCGTCCTGGGCGCTGCCCGCCGGACGAATCCCCGGGGTCACCAGTTGCAACGACGGGTGAGCCGATTTCAAGGCCTGGGCTTCCAGCGCCGAGCACACCAGACCGTCCATCCCGGCTTTTTCCGCCAGCGCAGCCAGGCGCAACACTTGTTCCTGAGGTTCGATATCCAGACCGATGCCGGCCAGATCTTCACGCTCCATGCTGGTCAGCACGGTCACGCCAATCAGCAGCGGTTTCGGGCCGGTGCGCTGATCGAGCACTTCACGGCAAGCCGCCATCATGCGCAGACCACCGGAGCAGTGCACGTTGACCATCCACACGCCCATTTCCGCCGCGGCTTTTACCGCCATGGCGGTGGTGTTCGGGATGTCGTGGAACTTGAGGTCCAGGAACACTTCGAACCCCTTGTCGCGCAAGGTGCCGACGATTTCCGACGCGCAGCTGGTGAACAGTTCCTTGCCGACTTTGACCCGGCACAGTTTCGGGTCCAACTGGTCGGCCAGCTTCAGTGCGGCGTCACGGGTGGGGAAATCCAGGGCGACGATGATAGGAGTCTGGCAGACGGACATGTGCGGGCTCTCAGGCAGGACGAAATCGGCGCGCATTGTAGCGGAACCAGCGCGGCTGCGGGACCCGATGATCGGTAAATCGTCGTCGGCGCTCAGCCAAGCCTAGCCCTTTCGCCGATTGTGTCGAGACCGATACACTCACGACACGCCCACAACACCCTTCCCCGCTACCCTCGGCAGCCGCAACACGTCCTTACAGCACTTCCCGCCTCCGGGCCGGACGCCTATGCTGAAGCCACAACCTCGCAGCCCATCTTTGTGGTTGGCAGCCTACCTGGCAGATGAACGCACGCATGCACAACACCCACGCACCTGTGAACGACGATCAAAAAGCG
The DNA here is from genome assembly GCF_019946675.1 of Pseudomonas sp. BF-B-15. NCBI lineage: Bacteria > Pseudomonadati > Pseudomonadota > Gammaproteobacteria > Pseudomonadales > Pseudomonadaceae > Pseudomonas > Pseudomonas sp. BF-B-15. Next base: position 871 of record NZ_JAGYFZ010000104.1, on the reverse strand, counting down.
CCCGGCGACGACAAACGCTGGAGCATTCGCGCCCTGATCGTCGACGATGACGTCCCGATCCGCGAACTGATGATCGACTACCTGGCCCGCTTCAACATCCACGCCAGCGGCGTCACCGATGGCGCGGCCATGCGCCTGGCGCTGCAAGCGGAGCATTTCGACGTGGTGGTGCTCGACCTGATGCTGCCCGGCGAAGACGGTCTGTCGCTGTGCCGCTGGTTGCGCGCCGAATCGGACATTCCGATCCTGATGCTCACCGCGCGTTGCGAACCCACCGACCGGATCATCGGCCTGGAACTGGGTGCCGACGATTACATGGCCAAACCGTTCGAACCACGGGAGCTGGTCGCACGGATTCAGACCATTCTGCGTCGGGTGCGCGACGACCGCACCGAACAGCGTGCGAATATTCGCTTCGATAACTGGCGCCTGAACAGCGTGCTGCGCCAGTTGATCGCTGCGGATGGCCTGGTGGTGCCGCTGTCCAACGCCGAGTTCCGCTTGCTCTGGGTGTTCATCGAACGTCCGCGCCGGGTGCTCAGCCGTGAACAATTGCTGGATGCGGCGCGCGGTCGTTCGATAGAAGCCTTTGATCGCAGCATCGACCTGCTGGTTTCGCGTCTGCGCCAGAAACTCGGGGACGACCCGAAAGCCCCACAGCTGATCAAAACCGTTCGCGGCGAGGGTTACCTGTTCGATGCACGAGACATCGGCTGATGCGTGCGCGCTTCGATACGCTGTTCGGTCGCCTGTTTGGCGTGCTGCTGGTGGCGATCATCCTGGCGCATCTGCTGGCGTTTGCCTGGTTTCATCATTACGGCCCACCTCCGCCGCCGCCCCCGCCCGAGTTCGCCCAAGGCTTCGACGGACC
>NZ_JAGYFZ010000103.1:0-20176 GCF_019946675.1 Pseudomonas sp. BF-B-15 | reverse complement strand
CTGACACTCCGCTATCGCGAGCAGGCTCGCTCCCACAGGGATTTGTGTTGGATTTAGTCGTTGTACTGGCTCAATAACCGCTCAAGGCGCGCGCTGAGGCGGCGTTTGATTTCGGTTTCGATGTGCGGGGCGAAGTCGTCGATCACGTCTTGCATGATCAATTGCGCGGCGGCGCGCAGTTCGCTGTCCAGGTGCAGCAGGTCGTCGGGGCCTTTGGCAGCGGGTGCCGGTTGCGCGGCAGCGGCGACTGGCGTCGGTGCGACGGTGGGCTGACTGGCGCTGACCGTGTCGAACAACATCGGAATCTGTTCCTGCTCTCCATCGTCGACCGTGTCGGTCAGCAGCGGTGGTTGCAGGTTGTCATCGCCGAGCAATTGGCGGATCGACTCAAGGTCGTCCAGCAGGTGCGCGGACTTTTGCAGCGGTTTTGGAGTGTCCATCGGAATGCTCAGAGTCGCTGTAAACGGTGATCTTGCAGAGGATAGCCCTGTTCGCGGTAGAAACGGAAACTCTCCCGCGCAGCCGTGCGTATCGCCGGATCCTCCACCACCACTTCCGCCACCCGGGCGAATTTGTTGGCAAAGGCCGGGACTTTCAGGTCGAGGTTGACCAGCAAATCCTGATGTTGACCGCAGTCATCGCCAAGACCCAGCACAATCAAACCGTCCGGCTCGCTTTCGGCGGGGCCGTGGGGCACGAAGCTTTCGCCCTTGAAGGCCCACAGGCGCGCATCGAGATCGTCACGCTGGGCGGCATCGCTGCAATGCAGGTAGATGCGATGGCCCATGCGCCAGGCTTTATCGGTGAGCTTGCAGGCGAAATCCAGCCGTGCCGAAGGATCGGCGCTGGGCAGGATATAGAAGTCGACTTTGGTCATTGCGGTTCCTGAGCCCCAGGCGGCGTCGCCCGAAAGCAACGCCGCCCGAGGTCATCGGTTTCAGGCTTTGGCGCGGTCCAGCAGGTACTGGGTCAGCAATGGAACCGGACGGCCAGTGGCGCCCTTGTCCTTGCCGCCGCTGGTCCAGGCGGTGCCGGCGATGTCCAGGTGCGCCCAGTTCAGGTTCTTGGTGAAGCGCGACAGGAAGCAGGCAGCGGTGATGGTGCCGGCTTTCGGCCCGCCAATGTTGGCGATGTCGGCGAACGGGCTGTCCAGCTGCTCTTGATACTCGTCGAACAACGGCAGTTGCCAGGCGCGGTCGTCAGCCGATTGGCCGGCGCTCAGCAGCTGGCCGATCAGTTCGTCGTTGTTGCCCAGCAGGCCGGAGGTGTGCGCACCCAATGCAACGACGCAAGCGCCGGTCAGGGTTGCGATGTCGATCACGGCTTGCGGCTTGAAGCGCTCGGAGTAGGTCAGGGCATCGCACAGCACCAGACGGCCTTCGGCGTCGGTGTTGAGGATTTCCACGGTCTGGCCGCTCATGGTGGTGACGATGTCGCCCGGACGCGAAGCGTTGCCGCTCGGCATGTTCTCGGCGCAGGCGAGGATGCACACCAGGTTGATCGGCAGTTTCAGCTCGAGCACGGCGCGCAGGGTGCCGAACACGCTGGCAGCGCCGCCCATGTCGTACTTCATTTCATCCATGCCGGCGCCCGGCTTCAGGCTGATGCCGCCGGTGTCGAAGGTGATGCCTTTGCCGACCAGGGCGTACGGCTTCTCGGATTTCTTGCCGCCGTTGTATTGCATGACGATCAGGCGCGGTGGCTGGGCGCTGCCCTGGCCGACGGCGTAGAACGAGCCCATGCCCAGTTCCTTGATTTTCTTCTCATCAAGGACTTCGACTTTCAGGCTTTTGAATTCTTTACCGAGGTTTTTCGCTTGCTCGCCGAGGAACGTCGGGTGGCAGATGTTCGGCGGCAGGTTGCCCAGGTTGCGGGTGAACGCCATGCCGTTGGCGATCGCGGTGGCGTGGGCCACGGCGCGCTCGACTTCAGCCTGGGCCGCCTTGATGGTCACCAGGGTGACTTTCTTCAGGGCGCGAGGTTCGGCTTTCTGGCTCTTGAACTGATCGAAGGTGTATTCGCCGTCCACCAGGGTTTCGGCCAGCAGGCGGGTTTTGCCATAGCTGTCGCGACCCTTGACGATCACTTCGTCCAGCGCCAGCACAGCATCGCTGCCGCCCAGGCCTTTCAGGGTGTTGAGGACGCCGGCGATGATTTTACGGAACGGGCGGTCACCCAGTTCTTCGTCCTTGCCCACGCCGACCAGCAACACGCGCTCGGCTTTCAGGTTCGGCAGGCTGTGCAGCAACAGGCTCTGGCCAACCTTGCCGGCCAGGTCGCCACGCTTGAGCACTGCGCTGATGGCGCCGCCGCTCAGTTCGTCGAGTTGTTTGGCAACGGCGCCGAGCTTGCGGCCTTCGCCGACGGCGACTACCAGGGTGGAGGTTTTCAACGTTTCTGGGTTAACGCTTTTTACAACCAGTTCCATGTCCGGGTCCCTGAATGATGGGTCAACACGCAAGTGCTCGACGACAGACGTTCGAGCCTGCTTATTTATAGAGTGAAAGACGCAAGTCACGGCTTGCGACAAAGGCCGCAGTTTGAACCTCGCTACCGGCGCCTGACAACCCTCGGTTGTACGATCTTCTGCGCTTTGGCCGCCTGCGTAACCATGCGCAGTGACAGGCGCGTCCAATCACAGGATAATGCGCCAACTTTTTTCGGCAGCTCTGTCTTGCGGGCTGCCTGATACGTTTGCTTGTTTGGCCGCCTTAGCCTGACAACCCTGGAGTGTCTGGTTTGATCGTCTTCCGTTACCTATCCCGCGAAGTCCTGTTGACCTTGAGCGCCGTCAGTGCCGTGCTGCTGGTCATCATCATGAGCGGACGCTTCATCAAATACCTCGCCCAGGCGGCGGCTGGCCTTCTGGATCCGGGCTCGCTGTTCCTGATCATGGGCTTTCGCCTGCCAGGCTTTCTGCAACTGATCCTGCCGCTGGGCCTGTTCCTCGGGATCCTGCTGGCCTACGGTCGCCTGTACCTTGAAAGTGAAATGACCGTGCTCTCCGCCACGGGCATGAGCCAACAGCGCCTGTTCACCATGACCCTGTTTCCGGCCACCCTGGTGGCACTGGTGGTGGCATGGTTGAGCCTGAGCCTGGCGCCACAAGGGGCCAATCAGTTTCAGTTACTGCTGAACAAACAAGATGCGCTGACCGAGTTCGATACCCTCGAGCCGGGCCGCTTCCAGGCCCTGCGTGACGGCACCCGGGTGACCTACACCGAAACCCTGTCGGATGACCGCATCCACCTCGGCGGCGTGTTCATTTCGCAAAAGAACGTCTCGTCGGACAAGAAGGATCGCGGGATTTCCGTGCTGGTGGCCGAGAAGGGCCGTCAGGAAATCCGCCCCGACGGCAACCGCTACCTGATTCTCGACAACGGTTATCGCTACGACGGTAACCCGGGGCAGGCCGACTATCGTGCGATCAAGTACGAAGAGTACGGCGTGTTGCTGCCTAAACCGGACGTCAGCGACGAAGTCACCGACCGTGATGCAATGCCCACCAGTTCGTTGCTCGGCAGTGATGACCTGCGTTCGCGCACCGAGCTGCAATGGCGCCTGTCCTTGCCCTTGCTGGTCTTCATCGTGACCCTGATGGCGGTGCCGCTGTCGCGGGTCAATCCGCGCCAGGGCCGTTTCCTCAAGCTGCTGCCGGCGATTCTTCTTTATATGGCTTACCTGAGCATCCTGATTGCCGCTCGCGGCGCCCTCGAAAAGGGCAAGATCCCGCCCGCGCTGGGCTTGTGGTGGGTTCACGCAATCTTCCTGGCCATCGGCCTTGGCTTGCTCTATTGGGAACCCTGGCAGTTGAAGCGGGCGAGTCGCCGCAGCGCGCTGGAGGTGGCCCGTGGTTAAGCTCGATCGCTACATCGGTAGCAGCGTCTTTATCGCGATCCTGGCGGTACTGGGGATTATTCTCGGTCTGGCCACGCTGTTCGCTTTCATCGACGAGATGGGTGAAGTCAGCGATACCTACACCCTGGTTGATGTCTTGAGTTACGTCCTGCTGACTGCGCCGCGTCGTCTTTACGACATGTTGCCGATGGCAGCACTGATCGGCTGTCTGATCGGTCTCGGCAGTCTGGCCAGCCACAGCGAGCTGACCATCATGCGCGCTGCGGGCGTGTCGATCGGCCGGATCGTCTGGGCCGTCATGAAGCCGATGCTGATCCTGATGGTGGTGGGCGTGTTGATTGGCGAGTACATCGCGCCGGCGACCGAAAGCACCGCGCAGGCCAACCGCTCGCTGGCTCAAGGCAGTGGTGATGCGCAAAGCGCCAAGCATGGCCTGTGGCACCGTCAGGGCGAGGAGTTCATCCACGTCAACTCGGTACAACCCAACGGCGTGCTGTACGGCGTGACCCGTTATCGCTTCGACGATCAGCGGCACATGCTGTCCTCGAGCTTCGCCAAACGCGCGAAATTCGATCAGGATCACTGGCAGTTGAGCGATGTCACGACCACGCTGTTCCATGACAAGAGCACCGAAGTGGTCACGGCCCCGGTCGAGCGCTGGAACGTGGCGCTGAGCCCGCAACTGCTGAGCACCGTGGTGATGTCGCCGGATTCGCTGTCGATCACCGGCCTGTGGAGTTACATCCACTACCTGGCGGATCAGGGGTTGAACAATGGCCGCTACTGGCTGGCATTTTGGGTCAAGGTGTTGCAGCCGCTGGTCACTGCCGCCCTGGTACTGATGGCGATCTCCTTCATCTTCGGTCCGCTGCGCTCGGTTACCCTCGGTCAGCGGGTATTCACCGGCGTGCTGGTGGGCTTCACCTTCCGCATCGTCCAGGACCTGCTGGGGCCTTCGAGCCTGGTGTTCGGGTTCTCGCCGCTGTTTGCGGTGCTGGTGCCGGCGGGTGTATGTGCCCTGGCAGGTGTCTACCTCCTGCGCCGAGCCGGTTGAAACACACGAACCTGTAGGAGCCGGCTTGCCGGCGATGGCATCACCGCGGTCATCCAGACCCACTGCGGCGCCCCCATCGCCAGCAAGCCGGCTCCTGCAAAAGCCTTCAAAAACGCCCCTGTCGCAAGACCGGGGCGTTTTTTGTAGGTGCCGTCTGACCTGCGAACGTGACGCTTGCGCCGTGGATCAGGTACAATTCCCGGCTATTTTTCGGCGGGCCATGCCTGCAGCCTTTTTGAGTGTTGATCCGTGAGTGATTTGAGTCATATCCGCAATTTCTCCATCATCGCCCACATTGACCATGGCAAGTCGACGCTGGCCGATCGCTTCATCCAGATGTGCGGCGGCCTTGCCGAGCGCGAAATGGAAGCCCAGGTGCTGGACTCCATGGACCTGGAACGTGAACGCGGGATCACCATCAAGGCCCACAGCGTCACCCTCTATTACACCGCTCGCGATGGCATCAAGTACCAGCTGAACTTCATTGACACCCCGGGCCACGTTGACTTCACCTACGAAGTCAGCCGGTCGCTGGCGGCCTGTGAAGGTGCCTTGCTGGTGGTCGATGCCGGTCAGGGCGTGGAAGCGCAGTCGGTTGCCAACTGCTACACGGCGATCGAGCAGGGCCTGGAAGTCATGCCGGTCCTGAACAAGATCGACCTGCCACAGGCCGATCCGGACCGCGTCAAGGAAGAAATCGAAAAAATCATCGGCATCGATGCCACCGACGCGGTCACTTGCAGTGCCAAGACCGGTCTGGGCGTCGATGAAGTGCTGGAGCGCCTGGTCACCACCATTCCGGCGCCGACCGGCAACTACGACGATCCGCTGCAAGCGTTGATCATCGACTCCTGGTTCGACAACTACCTGGGCGTTGTGTCCCTGGTGCGCGTGCGCCACGGTCGCGTGAAGAAGGGCGACAAGATCCTGGTCAAGTCCACCGGCAAGATCCACCTGGTGGACAGCGTCGGTGTATTCAACCCGAAACACACCCCTACCGCCGACCTGAAGGCCGGTGAAGTGGGCTTCATTATCGCGAGCATCAAGGACATTCACGGTGCGCCAGTGGGCGACACCCTGACCTTGAGCTCCACCCCCGACGTTGACGTGCTGCCAGGTTTCAAACGCATTCAACCGCAGGTGTACGCCGGTCTGTTCCCGGTCAGCTCCGACGACTTCGAAGATTTCCGTGAAGCCCTGCAAAAGCTCACGCTCAACGACTCGTCGCTGCAGTACACCCCGGAAAGCTCCGACGCCCTGGGCTTCGGCTTCCGTTGTGGTTTCCTCGGCATGCTGCACATGGAAATCATCCAGGAGCGCCTGGAGCGCGAGTACGACCTGGACCTGATCACCACGGCGCCGACGGTAATTTTCGAGCTGTTGCTGAAAACCGGTGAAACGATCTACGTCGATAACCCGTCGAAGCTTCCGGACCTGTCCACGATCGAAGACATGCGCGAGCCGATCGTGCGGGCCAACATTCTTGTGCCGCAAGAACACCTGGGCAACGTTATTACCCTGTGCATCGAGAAGCGTGGCGTGCAGCACGACATGCTGTTCCTCGGTACTCAGGTTCAGGTGACCTACGATTTGCCGATGAACGAAGTGGTCCTGGACTTCTTCGACCGTCTGAAATCCACCAGCCGTGGCTATGCTTCGCTGGATTACCATTTCGATCGTTATCAATCGGCTAATCTGGTGAAACTGGATGTGTTGATCAACGGTGACAAGGTCGACGCCCTGGCGCTGATCGTGCACCGTGACAATGCGAACTACAAAGGTCGCCAGTTGACCGAGAAGATGAAAGAACTGATTCCACGGCAGATGTTCGACGTGGCAATCCAGGCCGCCATTGGCGGTCAGATTGTGGCGCGGACAACCGTCAAGGCACTCAGAAAGAACGTATTGGCCAAATGCTACGGTGGTGACGTCAGCCGTAAGAAAAAGCTGCTGGAAAAGCAAAAGGCCGGTAAGAAACGCATGAAGCAAGTCGGCAACGTGGAAATTCCACAAGAAGCCTTCCTTGCAGTGCTCAGGTTGGATAGTTAGGTCCTATGTCACTAAATTTCCCGCTGTTGCTGGTCATCGCCGTGTTCGTCTGCGGCCTGTTGGCGTTGCTTGATCTGGTTTTCCTGGCGCCGCGTCGGCGTGCCGCCATCGCCTCCTATCAGGGCAGCGTCAGCCAGCCGGATGTGGTGGTGGTCGAGAAGCTGAACAAAGAGCCGCTGCTGGTCGAATACGGCAAGTCGTTCTTCCCGGTGTTGTTCATCGTGCTGGTCCTGCGTTCGTTCCTGGTGGAGCCGTTCCAGATTCCTTCCGGCTCGATGAAACCGACGCTGGATGTCGGCGACTTCATTCTGGTGAGCAAGTTTTCCTACGGGATCCGCCTGCCGGTGATCGACAAGAAAGTCATCGATGTCGGTGATCCGCAGCGCGGCGATGTGATGGTGTTCCGTTACCCGAGTGATCCGAACGTCAACTACATCAAGCGTGTGGTCGGCCTGCCGGGTGATCAGGTTCGCTACACCGCCGACAAGCGCCTGTTCGTCAACGGCGAGTCGATTGCCGAGCAACTGGTCGGCTCCGAGCCGGGCACGCTGGGCAGCGCCGAGCTCTACAAGGAAAAACTCGGTGCCGCCGAGCACTTGATCCGCAAGGAAATGAGCCGTTATCGCGCATCGCCTGACCATACGTGGACCGTGCCTGCCGGGCACTACTTCATGATGGGCGATAACCGCGACAACTCGAACGACAGTCGTTACTGGGATGATCCGACTATTCCCAAGGATCTGCTGGGCATGGTTCCCGACAAGAATATCGTCGGCAAGGCCTTCGCAGTCTGGATGAGCTGGCCGGAACCCAAACTCAGTCACCTGCCGAATTTCTCGCGGGTTGGCCTGATCAAGTAATCACACACGGCGCTGTTGAACACAGCGCCGAATGCATTTCTGGAACTGCCACAATCGGCGCCAGACGCATGAAAACAATGATATTCAGGACGTAATTTTTGAACACAGCGTTAATTGTCCCAAGCCTGCGCCGCACCACGGCGATGGCGGTGGAATCCAGCCACGAACTCAGCGTGGGTAAACCGTGAGCGTCTCCTTAAGCCGTCTAGAGCGTCAGCTCGGCTACACCTTCAAGGATCAGGAACTGATGGTCCTGGCCCTGACTCACCGCAGCTTTGCCGGGCGCAACAACGAACGCCTGGAATTCCTCGGTGATGCCATCCTCAACTTCGTCGCTGGCGAGGCGCTGTTCGATCGCTTCCCGCTGGCCCGCGAAGGCCAGTTGTCGCGTTTGCGCGCACGTCTGGTGAAAGGTGAGACTCTGGCTGTACTGGCCCGCGGTTTCGATCTGGGCGATTACTTGCGTCTGGGTTCCGGCGAGTTGAAAAGCGGCGGTTTCCGTCGCGAGTCGATTCTGGCCGATGCCCTGGAAGCGCTGATCGGTGCGATCTACCTGGACGCCGGCATGGACGTGGCGCGCGAGCGCGTGCTGGCCTGGCTGGCCGGCGAGTTCGAAGGCCTGACGCTGGTCGACACCAACAAAGATCCAAAAACCCGCCTGCAGGAATTCCTGCAGTCCCGTGGTTGTGAGCTGCCGCGTTACGAAGTGGTGGATATCCAGGGTGAGCCGCATTGCCGGACGTTCTTCGTCGAATGCGAAATCACCTTACTGAATGAAAAAAGCCGAGGTCAGGGTGTGAGTCGTCGTATTGCCGAACAGGTAGCGGCCGCCGCAGCACTGATAGCCCTGGGTGTGGAGAATGGCAATGACTGATTCAACCGCAACACGCTGTGGCTATGTTGCCATCGTCGGCCGTCCCAACGTGGGCAAGTCCACGCTGCTGAACCACATCCTCGGCCAGAAGCTGGCGATCACTTCGCGCAAACCTCAGACCACCCGCCACAACATGCTGGGCATCAAGACCGAAGGCGCCGTCCAGGCGATCTACGTCGACACCCCGGGTATGCACAAGGGCGGCGAAAAGGCCTTGAACCGCTACATGAACAAGACCGCTTCGGCGGCGTTGAAAGACGTCGACGTGGTGATCTTCGTGGTGGATCGCACCAAGTGGACCGACGAAGACCAGATGGTGCTCGAGCGCGTCCAGTATGTGACCGGCCCGCTGATCGTAGCGTTGAACAAGACCGACCGCATCGAAGACAAAGCCGAGCTGATGCCGCACCTGACCTGGTTGCAGGAACAGCTGCCGAACGCGCAGATCATGCCGATCTCGGCCCAGCACGGGCATAACCTCGACACGCTGGAACGAGTGATCGCCGAGCACCTGCCGGAAAACGATCACTTCTTCCCGGAAGACCAGATCACCGACCGCAGCAGCCGCTTCCTCGCCGCTGAACTGGTGCGTGAGAAAATCATGCGTCAGCTGGGCGCCGAGCTGCCATACCAGATCACCGTGGAAATCGAAGAGTTCAAGCAGCAGGGGAAAACCCTGCACATTCATGCGTTGATCCTCGTCGAACGTGACGGCCAGAAGAAAATCATCATTGGCGACAAGGGCGAGCGCATCAAGCGCATCGGCACCGAGGCGCGCAAGGACATGGAGCTGCTGTTCGACTCCAAGATCATGCTCAACCTCTGGGTCAAAGTGAAAGGCGGCTGGTCCGACGATGAGCGCGCATTGCGTTCGCTGGGTTACGGCGACCTGTAAACCTGAGCCCAGGTGATAAAACTGTGGGAGCGAGCCTGCTCGCGATAGCGGTCTGTCAGTCAACAATTTTGTTGAATGTCAGTCCCTCATCGCGAGCAGGCTCGCTCCCACAGTGGTTTTGGGGTGTTAGTAAAATCGCGATCCGTCATTGAGAGCATCATGTCCCAGCCCATCGGCCAACCCGCCTACGTCCTCCACTCCCGCGCCTACCGCGAAAACAGCGCACTGGTGGACTTCCTCACGCCGCAAGGTCGGCTGCGGGCGGTGTTGCGCAGTGCGAGGGGCAAGGCCGGGACGTTGGCGCGGCCGTTCGTGCCGCTGGAAGTCGAGTTCCGGGGGCGGGGCGAGTTGAAGAATGTCGGGCGCATGGAAAGTGCCGGTACGTCGACATGGCTCATCGGCGAAGCGCTGTTCAGCGGGCTTTACCTCAATGAGCTGCTGATTCGCCTGTTGCCATCAGAAGATCCCCATCCCGCTGTCTTCGATCACTACGCCGCGACTTTGCTTGCGCTGGCCGAAGGCCGCCCGCTGGAGCCGCTGCTGCGTTCCTTCGAATGGCGCTTGCTCGACGATCTCGGTTACGGCTTCGCGCTGAACACCGACATCCACGGCGAACCCGTCGCGCCGGATGGTCTGTATCGTCTACAGGTGGATGCCGGCCTGGAGCGGGTCTACCTGCTGCAACCCGGTCTGTTCAACGGCACCGAACTGCTGGCCATGGCCGACGCCGACTGGTCGGCCCCCGGCGCGTTGTCCGCCGCCAAGCGTTTGATGCGCCAGGCATTGGCCGTTCACCTGGGCGGTCGTCCCCTGGTTTCCCGAGAGTTGTTTCGAAAGCCGTAGGGTCTTGATCTTCGCTCCCACCAAGGATCAACAGACCTTGTTGCCCCGTGTATGCTGTGCGCCGAATCTTTAAATTCAGGAGCGCTTCCGTGACCACCAGCAATCGCATTCTTCTTGGCGTGAACATCGACCACGTTGCCACCCTGCGCCAGGCCCGGGGCACTCGCTATCCCGATCCGGTCAAGGCCGCACTGGACGCGGAAGAGGCGGGCGCTGACGGCATCACCGTGCACCTTCGCGAAGACCGTCGGCACATTCAGGAACGTGACGTGCTGGTGCTCAAGGATGTGCTGCAAACCCGCATGAACTTCGAAATGGGCGTCACCGAAGAAATGATGGTGTTCGCCGAGCGCATCCGTCCGGCGCACATTTGCCTGGTGCCGGAAACCCGTCAGGAACTGACCACCGAAGGCGGTCTGGACGTAGCGGGGCAGGAAGCGCGGATCAAGGCAGCGGTAGATCGCCTGGCGAAGATCGGTTGCGAAGTGTCGCTGTTCATCGATGCGGACGAGCGGCAGATCGAAGCGTCCCGTCGTGTCGGTGCTCCGGCGATTGAATTGCACACCGGTCGTTATGCCGATGCCGAGACACCGACGGACGTGGCTGAAGAGCTCAAGCGCGTGGCCGATGGCGTGGCATTTGGTCTGGCGCAGGGTTTGATCGTCAACGCCGGTCACGGTTTGCACTATCACAACGTCGAAGCGGTCGCGGCGATCAAGGGCATCAACGAACTGAACATCGGCCATGCGCTGGTGGCGCATGCGTTGTTTGTCGGGTTCAAGTCGGCGGTGTCTGAAATGAAGGCGTTGATTCTGGCAGCAGCGCTAAAAGGCTAAGACCGCGGCGCTGCCTTCGCGGGCAAGCCTCGCTCCTACAGGGTCGGTGCCATACGCAAAATTGCGGCACAACACGGACCTGTAGGAGCGAGCGGTGCGGCGATCCGACTTGCCCGCGAAGGCGTCCTCAAAAGCAACACAAATCTAAAGCTGCGGGGTTTCCTGGCTCGGCTTGGACTTGTCGACCCCCGGCACATGCAGATTGCCTTCGGCCACCTGATTGCCTTCCAGCTGAGGCTGTGTCACCCAGGTCAGGATGTCGTAGTAGCGACGGATGTTCGCCACGAAATGCACCGGCTCGCCGCCGCGGGCGTAGCCGTAACGGGTTTTGCTGTACCACTTTTTCTCGGACAGGCGCGGCAGGATTTTCTTCACGTCCAGCCATTTGTCCGGGTTCAGCCCTTCCTTGGCCGCCAGTTTGCGCGCGTCATCCAGGTGACCGCTGCCGACGTTGTAGGCCGCCAGCGCAAACCAGGTACGGTCCGGTTCCTGGATCGACTCATCCAGCTGTTCCTTCATGTAGGCCAGGTACTTGGCGCCGCCCATGATGCTCTGCTTCGGATCGAGGCGATTGGACACACCCATCGCCTGCGCGGTGTTCTGGGTCAGCATCATCAGGCCACGCACGCCAGTCTTCGACGTGACGGCCGCTTGCCACAGGGATTCCTGGTAACCGACTGCCGCCAGCAGGCGCCAGTCGACCTTCTCTTTCTTGGCGTAGGTCTTGAAGTGTTGCTCGTACTTGGGCAGTCGTTGCTGCAAATGCTGGGCGAAGGTGGTGGCGCCCATGTAGCCGAGTACGTCGACGTGCCCGTAATAGCGGTCCTTCAGGCGTTGCAGCGTGCCGTTCTTCTTCACCTTGTCGAGGTAGGCGTTGATCTCGTTGAGCAGGCTGTTGTCGTCGCCGGCGGCCACGGCCCAGCTCTGGTCGCTGGCGTCACCAAGGTCGAAGGCGACCCGGATATTGGTGAAGTAGACCTGGTTCATCGCCACTTCGTTGGAGTCGACCAGGGTCAGGTCAATCTGGCCTTCATCGACCATGCGCAGCAGGTCGACGACTTCAACCGCGTCGGACTCTTCGTATTCAATGCCGGGAAACTTCTGTTTCAACTCCGCCAGTTGCCCGGCGTGGGTGCTGCCCTTGAGCACCATGATCTTCTTGCCGACCAGATCCTTTGCATCGGTCGGCCGCGACTGGCCGTTGCGATAGATGATCTGCGGGGTGACTTCCAGATAGGAGTGGGAAAACCGCACCTGCTGTTTGCGCGCTTCGCTGCTGACCAGGCCGGCCGCAGCGATCACCGGACCGTTGGGCTTGCCCACCTGGCTGTACAGGTCGTCAAGGTTGTCGGCGGTTTCGATCTTGAGTTCGACCCCCAGATCGTCGGCGAAGCGCTTCACCAGCTCGTATTCGAAGCCGGTTTCACCGTTGCGATCCTGAAAGTAGGTAGCGGGGCTGTTTCGGGTAACCACCCGCAGCACGCCATCCTCCTTTACGCGCTCCAGCGTGTTGGGTTTATCAACACAGCCACTGAGCATCAGGAAGAGTCCGGTTGCGATCAGCCATTTGGCGTACCGCGGACGCAAAGCCGTTGGGGAAAACATCTGCGCAGTATACGCAAAGGACCACGAGCGCCATATCTCGACAGCGAAGGCCTTGTCTGCTAGAGAGCAAAAAACCGCTCTGGAGCCCGCAGGAATGGGCTCGAATGGCTTTTTGTGACACAAAAAATAACACCTGGCCGACCGCTGTTTCGGCCCCGGATACACGGCCCGACGTCCGGGTGACGCCGCCCGTACCGTTTCGGGTGATGTCGCGGGCGGTTTAGGCTAGAATGCACGGCCTCAAAGCACACCCCTTCCCGAGGCTGTCCCGAAGATGTTGATCCTGCGCGGCGCTCCTGCCCTTTCTGCCTTTCGCCACAGCAAACTCCTTGAGCAACTGAGCCAGAAGGTTTCGGCTGTCAGCGGCTTGTATGCTGAATTCGCTCACTTCGCCGAAGTTACCGGCGTCCTGACCGGCGACGAACAGCAGGTGCTCGCGCGCCTTCTGAAGTACGGTCCAAGCGTACCGGTTCAAGAACCGACCGGTCGCCTGTTCCTGGTGTTGCCGCGTTTCGGCACCATCTCGCCGTGGTCCAGCAAGGCCAGCGACATCGCTCGCAATTGCGGCCTGAGCAAGATCCAGCGCCTGGAGCGCGGTATCGCGTTCTACGTCGCCGGCCAGTTCAGCGACGCCGAAGCGCAGCTGATCTCCGATGTTCTGCATGACCGCATGACCCAGATCGTCCTCGCCAACCTTGAACAGGCCGCCGGCCTGTTCAGCCACGCCGAACCGAAGCCGCTGACCGCGATCGACGTGTTGGGTGGCGGCCGCGCCGCGCTGGAAAAAGCCAACACCGAGCTGGGCCTGGCCCTGGCCGAAGACGAGATCGATTACCTGGTCAACGCCTTCGTTGGTTTGAAGCGCAACCCGCACGACATCGAACTGATGATGTTCGCCCAGGCGAACTCCGAGCACTGCCGTCACAAGATCTTCAACGCCAGTTGGGACATCGACGGTCAGAGCCAGGAAAAAAGCCTGTTCGGCATGATCAAGAACACTTACCAGATGCACAGCGAAGGCGTTCTGTCCGCTTATAAGGACAACGCTTCGGTGATAGTCGGTAACGTTGCCGGCCGTTTCTTCCCGGACCCTGAAACCCGCCAGTACGGCGCGGTACAGGAGCCGGTGCACATTTTGATGAAAGTCGAAACGCACAACCACCCGACCGCGATTGCCCCGTTCCCGGGTGCGTCCACCGGTTCCGGTGGCGAGATCCGCGACGAAGGCGCTACCGGTCGTGGCGCCAAGCCAAAGGCCGGCCTGACCGGTTTCACCGTGTCGAACCTGCAGATCCCTGGCTTCGAACAGCCGTGGGAAGTGCCGTACGGCAAGCCTGAGCGCATCGTCACCGCGCTGGACATCATGATCGAAGGCCCACTGGGTGGCGCCGCGTTCAACAACGAATTTGGTCGTCCGGCCCTGACCGGTTACTTCCGTACCTTCGAACAATCGATCACCACCCCGCGTGGCGACGAAGTTCGCGGTTACCACAAGCCGATCATGCTGGCCGGCGGCATGGGTAACATCCGTGCCGAACACGTACAGAAAGGCGAGATCACCGTCGGCTCCAAGCTGATCGTGCTCGGCGGCCCGGCGATGTTGATCGGTCTGGGCGGCGGCGCTGCTTCCTCCATGGCCACCGGCACCAGCTCGGCTGACCTGGACTTCGCTTCGGTTCAGCGCGAAAACCCTGAGATGGAACGCCGCTGCCAGGAAGTCATCGACCGTTGCTGGCAACTGGGTGACAAGAACCCGATCAGCTTCATCCACGACGTGGGTGCGGGCGGTCTGTCCAACGCCTTCCCGGAACTGGTCAACGACGGCAACCGTGGTGGCCGCTTCGAACTGCGCAACATTCCAAACGACGAGCCGGGCATGGCCCCGCACGAAATCTGGAGTAACGAATCCCAGGAACGCTACGTTCTGGCCGTCGGCCCTGCTGACTTCGAACGCTTCCAGGCGATCTGCGAGCGCGAGCGTTGCCCGTTCGCCGTGGTCGGCGAAGCCACTGCCGAGCCGCAACTGACCGTCACCGACAGCCACTTCGGCAACAGCCCGGTGGACATGCCACTGGAAGTGCTGCTGGGCAAAGCCCCGCGCATGCACCGTTCGGCCGTTCGTGAAAACGAGCTGGGCGACGATTTCGATCCGTCGACCCTTGAGATTGCCGACTGCGTCGAGCGCGTTCTGCATCACCCGGCCGTGGCGAGCAAAAGCTTCCTGATCACCATCGGCGACCGCACCATCACCGGCCTCGTGGCCCGTGACCAGATGGTCGGCCCGTGGCAGGTTCCGGTGGCCGACGTTGCCGTCACCGCCACCAGCTTCGACGTCTACACCGGTGAAGCCATGGCCATGGGCGAGCGCACTCCGCTGGCTCTGCTGGACGCTCCGGCGTCGGGCCGCATGGCCATCGGCGAAACCCTGACCAACATCGCCGCTTCGCGCATCAACAAGATCTCCGACATCAAGCTGTCGGCGAACTGGATGTCCGCTGCCGGTCACCCGGGTGAAGACGCGCGTCTGTACGACACCGTGAAAGCGGTCGGCATGGAACTGTGCCCTGAGCTGGGCATCACCATTCCGGTGGGCAAGGACTCCATGTCCATGGCCACGCGCTGGAGCGACAACGGCGAAGACAAGACCGTCACCTCGCCAATGTCCCTGATCGTGACCGGTTTCGCGCCAGTGGCTGACATCCGTCAGACCCTGACCCCGGAACTGCGCATGGACAAGGGCACCACCGACCTGATCCTGATCGATCTGGGCCGTGGCCAGAACCGCATGGGCGCCTCGATCCTGGCCCAGGTTCACGGCAAGCTCGGCTCGCAAGCGCCGGACGTCGATGATGCCGAAGACCTGAAAGCCTTCTTCGCGGTGATCCAGGGCCTGAACGCCGACGGTCACCTGCTGGCCTACCACGACCGTTCCGACGGTGGTCTGCTGACCAGCGCCGTGGAAATGGCCTTCGCCGGTCACTGCGGCCTGAGCCTGAACCTCGACGGTCTGGCGGAAACCTCCGCCGACATCGCCGCGATCCTGTTCAACGAAGAACTGGGCGCCGTGATCCAGGTTCGCCAGGACGCGACTCCGGACATCCTCGCGCAGTTCAGCGCTGCCGGTCTGGGCGAGTGCGTGTCGGTGATCGGTCAGCCGATGAACAACGGCGAGATCAGCATCACCTTCAACGGCGAAACCGTGTTTGAAGGTCAGCGTCGTCTGCTGCAGCGTACATGGGCTGAAACCAGCTACCAGATCCAGCGTCTGCGTGATAACGCCGACTGCGCCGAGCAAGAGTTCGACGTGCTGCTGGAAGAAGACAACCCGGGCCTGAGCGTCAAGCTGAGCTACGACGTCAACCAGGACGTCGCCGCGCCTTACATCAAGAAAAACATCCGCCCACAGGTTGCCGTGCTGCGTGAGCAGGGCGTCAACGGTCAGGTGGAAATGGCGGCCGCGTTTGACCGCGCCGGTTTCAACGCAATCGACGTGCACATGAGCGACATTCTGGCCGGCCGTGTCGACCTGAACGACTTCAAGGGCATGGTCGCTTGCGGCGGCTTCTCCTACGGCGACGTACTGGGCGCCGGTGAAGGCTGGGCCAAGTCCGCGCTGTTCAACAGCCGCGCCCGCGATGCGTTCCAGGGTTTCTTCGAACGTAGCGACAGCTTCACCCTTGGCGTGTGCAACGGTTGCCAGATGATGTCCAACCTGCACGAGCTGATTCCGGGCAGCGAGTTCTGGCCGCACTTCGTGCGTAACCGTTCCGAGCAGTTCGAAGCCCGTGTGGCGATGGTTCAGGTCCAGGAGTCGAACTCGATCTTCCTGCAAGGCATGGCCGGTTCGCGCATGCCGATCGCCATCGCACACGGCGAAGGTCATGCCGAGTTCTCCAGTGAAGAAGCGTTGCTGGAAGCCGATCTGTCGGGTTGCGTGGCGATGCGTTTCGTCGACAACCATGGCAAGGTCACCGAGAAGTACCCGGCCAACCCGAACGGCTCGCCGCGCGGGATCACCGGCTTGACCAGCCGCGACGGTCGCGTGACGATCATGATGCCGCACCCGGAACGTGTGTTCCGCGCCGTGCAGAACTCGTGGCGTTCGGAAGACTGGAACGAAGACGCGCCATGGATGCGCATGTTCCGTAACGCTCGCGTGTGGGTGAACTAAGCGCCGTGTACAAGCTCAGCTTCTTTGTTCCGACCAGTCATGTCGAAGTGGTCAAAAGCGCTGTGTTCGCTGCCGGTGGCGGGCGAATCGGTGCTTACGAGCACTGCGCATGGCAGGTGTTGGGCCTGGGTCAGTTTCGTCCAATGGAGGGCAGTCAGCCGTTCATTGGCGAAGCAGGGCAGGTCGAACAGGTCGAGGAATGGAAAGTTGAGCTGGTGGTGGCGGATGAGTTGATCCGTTCGGTGGTGGCGGCTTTGAAACAGAGCCATCCCTACGAGACACCGGCTTATGAAGTGTGGCGGCTGGAGGATTTCTGATCCGTTGGCCGCTGTAATGAAAAACCCGCTACGGCGGGTTTTTTGTTGCCCACAATTTATCGAACCTACACCACCCTTGTAGGAGCCGGCTTGCTGGCGATGGCGGCCTTACAGCCAACATCTACGTTGAATGTTGAACCGCGATCGCCAGCAAGCCGGCTCCTACAGGGTTGTGTGTCGATCACAAAAAAAGGCGACCCCCTCACGGGAGTCGCCTTTGCTTTAACCGCCGCTAAAACTTACTCGGACAGTTTGTAAGCAATCACATAGTCACCTTGCTTGGTGCCCAGCGAACCATGACCGCCCGCCACGACGAGCACGTATTGCTTGCCGTCCTTGCCGGTGTAGGTCATCGGTGTGGTTTGCGCGCCCGCAGGCAGGCGACCTTCCCACAGTTGCTTGCCGTTTTTCACGTCGTAGGCACGCAGGTACTGGTCGAGGGTGCCGCTCAGGAAGCCAACGCCACCGGCGGTGGTGAAGGTGCCGCCCAGGCTAGGCACGCCCATGCTCAGCGGGATCGGAACCGGCGAGCTGTCGCGCACGGTGCCGTTCTTGTGTTTCCACAGGACTTTGGCGGTGGTCAGGTCGATCGCCGCCACATAACCCCATGCCGGCGCCTGGCACGGCAGGCCCATTGGCGACAGCAATGCTTCGAGGACTACGCCGTACGGCGCGCCTTTGTTGGGCTGCACGCCTTCGGTTTCGCTTTTACGCGGGCCTTGGGCTGCGATTTCGGCGGCCGGGATCAGTTTCGATTTGAACGCCATGTAGCTCGGGTTCACGAAAGCGATCTGACGCACCGGGTCAACCGAGATGCCGCCCCAGTCGAACACGCCGAAGTTGCCTGGATACACGATCGAACCCTGCAGCGACGGCGGGGTGAACGGGCCGTCGTAGCGCATGGACTTGAAGTCGATCCGGCAGATCAGTTGGTCGAATGGCGTCACGCCCCACATGTCGCGCTCTTGCAGCGGCGGCGGCATGAGGTTGAGGTCGGATTTCGGTTGGGTCGGCGAGGTGTGATCACCTTCGACAGCGCCTTGCGGAACCGGCACTTCGTTGATCGGCACAATCGCCTGGCCGGTGCTGCGATCCAGTACGTAGATGCTGCCTTGCTTGGTGGACGCGAGTACCGCCGGCTTCACGCCGTCTGCGGTTTTCAGGTCCATCAGGGTTGGCTGGCCACCAACGTCCATGTCCCACAGGTCATGGTGGGTGAACTGGAAGTGCCAGCGCACTTTGCCGGTGCCGATGTCGAGGGCGGTCAGGCCGGCGGCGTGCAGTTCCGATTCCGGGGTGCGAGCGCCACCGAACTGGTCCGGCGTCTGGTTGCCCATCGGCAGGTAGAGCATGCCGAGTTTTTCGTCGACGGCGAACATGGACCACATGTTCGGCGAGTTGCGGGTGTAGACCTTGCCTTCGGCAATCGGCGTGGTGTCGTCCGGGTTGCCGCTGTCCCAGTTCCACACCAGTTTGCCGGTGTGCACGTCGAACGCGCGGATCACGCCGCTCGGCTCGTCGGTGGAGACGTTGTCGGTGACGTGGCCGCCAATCACCACCAGGTCCTTGGTGACCGCTGGAGGCGAGGTGGAGTAGTAGCCGCCGGCGGTGAAACCACCGATGTTGGCGCGCAGGTCGACCTGGCCTTTGTCGCCGAAGTCTTCGCACATCTTGCCGGTGTCGGCGTTCAGGGCGATCAGGCGGGTGTCGGCGGTCGGCAGGAAGATCCGGCGTGGGCAGACGCTGGCGACAGGCGCGCTGGCGCTGCCGGTCGGGCTCTGCTCGGAGGCGTAAGCCGCGTCATCGTGATACGTCACGCCACGGCAGGTCATGTGCGCCCAACCCTTGAAGTTCGCCGCGTTTTGCGTGGAGAGCTTCGGATCGAAATGCCAGATTTCCTTGCCGGTGTCCGGGTCCAGCGCGATCACCTGGCTGTGCGGCGTGCACACATAGAGCATGCCGTTGGCTTTCAGCGGGGTGTTTTCAGCGGTGGTTTCACCCGGATCGTTCGGCCCCGGCAGGTCGCCGGTGCGGTAGGTCCAGGCCGGAACGAGCTTGTTGACGTTCTGCGGGGTGATCTGCGCCAGCGGCGAGTAACGGTCACCGTGAGCGCTGCGGCCGTAGGAGTTCCAGTCACCGTCAGGCATGGCCGGGGCGGTGTTGGTCATGCCCGGCACGCTGTCGCGGTCCAGTTGGCCTTTGATTTCACCGGGGTTGGTGAATTGGCTGGCCAGTGCGGCCACGCCTGCGAGCACCACGGCCACGCTCAGTGCGCCGGTGCCTTTCGGTGCAGCGCCTTCGCGCAACAGCGGACGACGGAACCACGGCAGCAGCATGACGATGCCCAGCGCGAACAACATTGCCAGACGCGGCACCAGTTGCCACCAGTCGAGGCCGACTTCCCACAAGGCCCAAACGGTGCTGGCGAACAGCACCAGCGCGTACAGGCCCAAGGCTGCGCGGCGAGCGAGAATCAGCAGCACGCCGGTCAGCGCCAGGCCGATACCGGCCAGCAGGTAATACAGCGAGCCGCCGAGCATGCTCAGCTTGATCCCCCCGGCCAGCATGGCCAGGCCCATTAGCAGAAGCAGAATGCCGAGCAGGGTCGGCAATAGACGGCTTCGACTCAAAGCACCATCAGTGCTCATAGTGTGGTTCTCCGTGACGTTTCAAGTAGTCCCGCGCAAGTTCACTGTAGATGACGATCTGGCGCGGGCAGGGTTCATATAAAGAAGTTCGGCTGATGCGGTCCCTGTAGGAGCCGGCTTGCCGGCGATAGCGGTGTGTCAGTCGACATCTGTTTGGCTGATACAC
>NZ_JAGYFZ010000102.1:0-20900 GCF_019946675.1 Pseudomonas sp. BF-B-15 | reverse complement strand
GGGCAACCCGGCATGAATGCCGGGTTAGCCGCCCCCGGCCAGGGATGGCCGATGGCGGCGGGCCCACGGAGCAGGACCGGAGCGAGGGCATGCCGAGCCTAGGCGAGGCACCGAACGAAAGGGGCAAAAGCCCTTTGGTTACTTTGGGGCTTTTCCAAAGTGACTCGCCGTAAGGGCGAAACCAATAGCCGCCGTTACCGCAATAACGGATATACCCCCAATCCACTGAACGCCAAACCGAAAACCTCAATCATTCGGCAACGGCATCTGATCATCATCCGGAATACCATCCCCCGCACTCGGATCCCTTGGCCTCACCACCGGCCTGACCAATGGATCACGCATCGGACTGCCCGGATCCATCACCGGATCAATATCATCCTCCACAGTGGTTGGAACACTGTCCGGACGCTTGTCGTCAAAACTCGAATCAGTAGACATACGCACCTCACACAAAACGTCAGGGTTTCAAATTCGCGAGCGGGTCGTAAGGTTTGGCGGGAGCCTTGCCCGCCTCGCCCGGTTTTACATCCCTTGGCGCCCTGGCAGGTCCGATGGGGTCGACCTGAGGGTCGGCAAGGTCCGGTGAATCCGGATCGAAACCCAACTCATTGCCTGATGAATGCTCGGACGAGTGCGGGCCGGAGGGTGAAGTGGGATGTGTCATGGACGCCTCCTTGGAACGGACCCGGAAACATCCGGGCCCTTATCCTTTAGAGGCCAATCGCAAGTGGCAGTGCCGGGCAGATGACGAACGGGAAGCTTACTGCGAAGTCAGCGCCTTCTTCGCACGGGCAGCGGCCTGCTCCTGACCGGCCTGGGCCAGATCGTTCGCCGCTTTCAACCAACGCGACTGATCAACGTTGGCCGGAATCTGCTCCGGTTTCTGGATCAGCACCGCCCAACCACCCGCATCCTTGAACGACGACTCAAACGAGCTGAAGCTCATCAACTCCCGACGATTCATTCCCGAGCGCAGCAACACAGTCCGCTTCTGACGGTTGTACCCGGCAAGAATGGCGTAACGCGGTTCAGCCCAGAACGCCGAGCCTTCAGTGAAGCGCACCATCACCGGGTAACCCGCCGCAACCTGGGTCAGCAGCGCAGGCAAATGGCTGTCGAGTGGGTAAACGACCATCCCGTACTCGCGGGCGAGGTTCTGCATGTTCTGCTGCAATTGCGCTTCGGCGCCCGGCAGGTGCAAAGGTTTTTCGAGCAACCCTGGAGTAATCACGATGCCCTGCTGGGCCAACAGACTGGCCAGCACCTGGGGCCCGCTTTGAAAGCTTTGCCCACGGTAGAACGTCCCGCTGAGTTCCACGCGTTCCGGCAGACGCTTGACCTCCGGCGCCACACTGCCCGCGCAGCCAGCCAGACCTGCAACACAGCCAGCAATCAGGGCTGCCGTTCGAATTCGCGAAAATACCCGCACCATCATCACTCTCTTGTTCAGACGCCAGGTGTCCGTGCTCCCGGCTTGGCCGTTGATCATAGGACGCCGCGCGACAGCGGTATAGCCTTAACCGGCAGTTGATTGCGTTCGATAGAGCGAACTGATTGGTCGGCACCGACCTTTGGTCAATAGCCTGCAACATGGCAGCGACTAGACTGTCACTTGCAAAGCGTGTGTGCCCGAAGCAGGGCGAAGAGGAGGCACTGATGAGCCTGACAATGACCATTGTGATGTTGATTTTCAGTTGGCTGGCTGTTGCCGCCGCCATGTTGTGGGGAGTCCTGCGAATTGCCCGCAGGCACCATCACCACCCCGCCCAGCCGGCTCGGGTGACGAAAACCGATAAACCGGTTGCACGTCACGCCACTGCGCACTGACGGGCACTTTTTACTACCCCGAATACAAACGGCCGCCTGGACTCTTGCGAGTGCAGGCGGCCGTTTTCGTTTCAGCCCAGGTTACGCTTCAGCGGCAATGCGCTTCTGCTTGGCCCGTCGCGACATCATGTTCAAGCCTTCAATCGTTGCCGAGAACGCCATGGCTGCGTAGACGTAGCCTTTCGGTACGTGGGCGCCGAAGCCTTCGGCGATCAGCGTCATGCCGATCATGATCAGGAAGCCCAGCGCCAGCATCACCACCGTTGGGTTGTCGTTGATGAACTTGGCCAATGGGTCAGCCGCCAACAACATCACCAGCACCGACACCACCACCGCGATGATCATGATCGGCAAATGCTCGGTCATGCCGACAGCGGTAATGATGCTGTCGATGGAGAACACCATGTCCAGCATCAGGATCTGACCGATCGCGGCGGCAAAGCCCAGGGTCACGGTCGAGGTCGCCGACTTCGGATCTTCCGGTGCCGGGTCCATGCTGTGATGGATCTCGGTGGTCGCCTTCCACAACAGGAACAGGCCGCCGGCGATCAGGATCATGTCCTTCCAGGAGAACGCGTGGCCGAGGATCTCGATCACCGGCTCAGTCAACTGGACGATGAACGCGATGGTGCTCAGCAGTGCCAGTCGCAGGATCAGCGCCATGCCGATACCGATGCGCCGCGCCTTCTGCCGATGCTGTTCCGGCAGTTTGTTGGTCAGGATCGAGATGAAGATCAGGTTATCGATGCCAAGCACGATTTCCATCACCACCAGCGTGGCCAGGGCGACCCAGGCGGTGGGGCTTGCAGCAAGTTCTAAAAGGTATTCCATGGGTCAGTCCTGACTCGTTTTAAGACGGTTTAGATTTCCTGGGACGACGATTCGGTTTTCTCTTTGTCGTCGCCCGATGATTCTTTCTTGCTGATCAACCCGCTGGTGGCATCGCTGAGCGCTTGCTCGGCGGCTTTGTGGGTGTCGTCAATCGCTTGCTTGGCGGATTCGGCAGCCTTGCCCATCAGTTGCTGAGCGCTTTTTTCGGCCTGGTCGCAACCGGCCAGCACCAGTAAAGACGCAATCAACAGTGCCGTGGTTTTAAGCTTCATGATGCTTTCCTCGATAGAACAAAACGGGCCGAAACGATGGCCCGTTGATAGCGAGGCATTCTAGGGAGGCAAACACTTCAGGAAAATTCGTATTTTTAGCGGTTATACTTCGGTTTTCACGAACTGTAGGTCGCCATGCTCAACTATCGACAACTGCATTACTTCTGGGTCGTGGCCAAGACCGGCAGCATCGTGCGCGCCTGCGAACAGCTGAACCTGACGCCGCAAACCATCAGCGGGCAGATTTCCTTGCTCGAACAAACGTATGGCATCGAGTTGTTTCGTCGGGTCGGCCGACAGCTGGAACTCACCGAAGCCGGACGCCAGACCCTGCCCTACGCCGAGCAGATGTTTCAGCTCGGTGGTGAATTGGAGCTGATGCTGCGGGCGCAACCCAATGAGCAACAGATTCTGTTTCGGGTTGGCGTGGCTGATGTGGTGCCCAAATCCATCGTCTACCGCCTGATCGCGCCGACCATGGAGCTGAGCGAACCGCTGCGCATTACCTGTCGCGAAGACAAACTCGAACGCTTGCTCGCCGACCTGGCGATTCAGCGCCTCGATCTGGTGATCTCCGACAGCCCGATGCCGTCGCACCTCGACATCAAGGGCTACAGCCAGAAACTCGGGGAATGCGGAATCAGCTTCTTCGCCACCGCCGAACTGGCGGCGCAGTACGGCCAGGATTTCCCGCGCAGCCTGCACGGCGCACCGCTGCTGATTCCGGGGCCGGAAACCGTGGTGCGCAGTCGTTTGCAACGCTGGTTTGCCGAGCAGCAGATTCAGCCGCGCATCGTCGGTGAGTTCGACGACAGCGCGTTGATGCAAGCCTTCGGTCAGTCCGGCAGCGGAATTTTCATCGGCCCGAGCGTGATTGCCGATGAAGTGAAGCGTCAGTACGGCGTGGAATTGATTGGCCAGACCGACGCCGTGACCGAGTCGTTCTACGCCATTTCGGTGGAACGCAAGGTCAAGCACCCCGGTATCGTTGCGATTACCGAAGGTGCCCGACGCGAGCTGTTCACCGCGATGTGAGGGTCAGGCGCAGACTTCGCGGGGCTTGAAGGTCATCAGCGCCATGGCCAACAGGATCGAGATCAGAATAAAACCGGCCGCCGCAAAGCCCAGCCCACCCAGGCCAACGCTGTCGATCACCCGACCACCGACCATCGCGCCCAGACCAATACCGAGGTTGGCGCCGGCAATGTTCAGCGACGCGGCAAAGGCCGGTGCCTCAGGCGCTGCCTTCATCAAACGCACATGGCTGACCAGGAACAACGCCGCTTGTGTCACGCCCCAGATGCCCATTGCTGCCGCCAGACCCAGCGGCGAATGGATATTTGGCACCAGCGTCACCATGCCGGCGATCATGAACGCGCAGAACGTCACGGAAGCGATCAGCGGATGACGATCCACCGCGCGACCGCCCAACGAGTTGCCGATCAGGCCCACCGCGCCGAAGCCCATCAGGCACCAACCCACCACGGTGCCGTTGAAACCGGCCAACCGCTCAAGAATGTCCGCCAGATAGGTGTAAGCGGTGAACATGCCGCTGAACACCAGGATCGACAGCAACACGTGCCCGATCATCAACGGGCTGCGCAGGATCTTGAACTGCGAACGGAAGCTCACCTGGTGTTGATGCAGGCTGGTTTTCGGCAAGTAGATAAACAGCAGCAACGCCTTGGCAAACGCGATCACCGCCAGAATGCCAAAGGCACTGCGCCAGCCGAACGCATCGGAAATCAACGTACCCACCGGAATCCCGAACACCGTCGCGCAAACGATGCCGAAACCGATCTTGGCAATGGCGCGCCCGGCGTAATCCGGCCCGACGATGTCCACCGCCGTCTCACTGGCCAGGGCCCAGAACACCGGCAGCCCGAGCGCGGGGATCAACCGCGCAACGGCCATCACCCAGATGTTCGGCGCAAACGCCGCGAGGGTGTTGGCCAGGCCGAACATGATCAACACCGAGATGAACAACTTGCGCCGTTCGAACCGGGCGAAGTACGCGGTCAGGAACGGCCCGAACGCGGCGACAGTGAAGGCGAACAAGGTGACCAGCAAACCTGCCTGGGGGATGGTCACTTCAAGATCCCGGGCGATTGCCGGCAACAGGCCGACGATGATGAATTCCGTGGTCAGCACCGTGAAACCGGCGGCGGACAACAGAAGGATGGGCAACAGCATGCAGAACTCCAGAAAACGACAACACCAGCGATAGCCCGAAGGCCCACTGGCAGACATGAAAATGAGGATGCGCAATCTTAACAGAGTGTTTCCAAAGGCGGTTGCACGAACCTGCACATCGCGTTTAGCAGGCGGGTGGCAGATCGTCACAGGTCTGAGGGATGCGGACGACGCTGTGATAAAGTCCGCGCCCTGCGATTCGTACACCCTGTTCATCCGCCCTTTAATGGCCGCGATGTCGCGACACCCCGCACCTAATAAAATCAGAGATGCCGTTTTATGACTGCTTCATCCCCTTCGCTATTGCAACGCTTGAAACGCTTGAGCCTGGTTACGCAAATCATCATCGGCCTGCTCGCCGGGATTGCCCTGGCGCTGGTTGCGCCGGACGTGGCGAAGTCCACTGCGTTCATCGGCAAAGTGTTCGTCTCGGCGCTGAAAGCCGTCGCGCCGATTCTGGTGTTCGTGCTGGTCATGGCGTCGATCGCCAACCACAAGCACGGCCAGGAAACACATATCCGCCCAATTCTGTTTCTGTACTTGCTGGGCACGTTTGCGGCGGCCGTGGTCGCGGTCGTGGCCAGCATGATGTTCCCGTCGAGCCTGGTGCTGTCCACCCACGACGTCGCGGTGACGGCGCCGGGCGGTATCGGCGAAGTGCTGCAAAGTCTGCTGCTGAGCGTGGTGGATAACCCGGTCAGCGCGCTGATGAATGCCAATTTCATCGGCATTCTGGCGTGGGCCATCGGCATGGGCGTCGCCATTCGCCATGCCGGTGACACCACGCGTGAAGTGCTCGGCGACTTGTCCAACGGCGTGACCCTGATCGTGCGTCTGGTGATCCGTTTTGCGCCGCTGGGGATTTTCGGCCTGGTGGCGTCGACCCTCGCCACTTCCGGTTTCGGTGCCTTGATCGGCTACGCGCATCTGCTGGCGGTCTTGCTGGGTTGCATGCTGTTTGTGGCGCTGGTGATGAACCCGGTGATCGTGTTCTGGAAGCTGCGTCGCAACCCGTATCCGCTGGTGATCATGTGCTTGCGTGAAAGTGGCATCACGGCGTTTTTCACCCGCAGTTCGGCGGCGAATATTCCGGTCAATCTGGAACTGAGCAAGCGCCTGGGTCTGCATGAGGACACTTATTCGGTTTCGATTCCGCTGGGTGCGACGATCAACATGGCGGGTGCTGCGATCACCATTACTGTGCTGACTCTGGCGGCGGTGCATACGCTGGGTATTGCCGTGGACATTCCGACGGCCATCTTGCTGAGTGTCGTTGCGGCGATTTGTGCCTGTGGCGCTTCGGGTGTGGCGGGTGGTTCGTTGTTGTTGATTCCACTGGCGTGCAGTCTGTTCGGCATTCCGAGTGAAATCGCCATGCAGGTGGTGGCGGTTGGTTTCATTATTGGTGTGTTGCAGGATTCGGCGGAGACTGCGCTGAATTCTTCGACTGATGTGCTGTTTACGGCGGCGGCTTGTTTGGGTGAGGACGAGAAGGCTCAGCGTTTGGCGTGACGCGTGGTTTGGTGGTTTGGTTTGGGGCATATCCGTTTCTTCGGTAACGGCGGCTATTGGTTTCGCCCTTACGGCGAGTCACTTGGAAAAGCCCCAAGTAACCAAGGGCTCTTGCCCCTTTCGTTCGGTGCCTCGCCTAGGCTCGGCATGCCCTCGCTCCGGTCCTGCTCCGTGGGCCCGCCGCCATCGGCCATCCATGGCCGGGGGCGGCTAACCCGGCATCCATGCCGGGTTGCCCACTACGCAGAACCTCCACTCGGCCTCTCGAGGGGGCGCTCAGATCAAAAGCGGAAGGCGAGCTAACGCTCGGCCTGATGAGTGGTGAGAAGCAAAAGCGTACGCGATTTCCTGTAGGAGCCGGCTTGCCGGCGAAAAGCGTTTGGACGACGCGTTCATTCAGACAGCTCGCGTTATCGTTGACGCCCATCGCCAGCAAGCTGGCTCCTACAATTTCGAACGGTGTGAACCCAATCCCTGTAGGAGCCGGCTTGCTGGCGATAGCGTCCGTTCAGTCAATAAATGCGTCGACTGACCCACCGCTATCGCCAGCAAGCCGGCTCCTACAGGGGAGTGGTGCACAGTCCGGAATGAGTGAACGCATCAAAGAAGGACAACGCGAACAACCGAAGAGCCAGGTCGGCTTTCAGGCCGCCTCGGCGGCTGTGGCGGTAGTCGCCCCCTCGAGAGGCCGAGTGGAGGTTCTGCGCAGTGGGCACCGCGGCAGGGATGCCGCGGTAGCCGCCCCCGGCCATGGATGGCCGATGGCGGCGGGCCCACGGAGCAGGACCGGAGCGAGGGCATGCCGAGCATTAGCGAGGCACCGAACGAAAGGGGCAAAAGCCCTTTGGTTACTTTGGGGCTTTTCCAAAGTGACTCGCTGTAAAAGCGAAACCAATAGCCGCCATTACCGCAGCAACGGATATGCCCCCCAATCAATCCATCCGATTACAACGGCTTCCCACGATTCCCATGCTGACTGACAAACGCCTGTACAGCCTTAAGATCATTCGGCAACACCGTGCAACGCTCATCCCGCTCAAACAGATCGGCCAGGTGCACCGGCAACTCCAGCGCTTTACCCACGCCCGCCTTCTCAACCGCATCCGGGAATTTGACCGGGTGCGCAGTGCCAAGGATCACCATCGGAATATCCAGACTACGACGGCATTCACGCGCAGCCTTCACACCGATAGCCGTGTGCGGATCCAGCAACTCACCCGTCTGCTCGTAAACCTCAGCAATCGTTTCGCAAGTTTGCGCATCATCCACAGCCAGCGAATCGAACAGCTTGCGCGCTTCAGTCCAACGCTCCTGTTCAACGCTGAAACCGCCGCCCTGCTTGAACGAATCCATCAACCCGGCAATCGCCGCGCCGTTGCGACCGTGCAGGTCGAACAGCAGACGCTCGAAGTTCGACGACACCATGATGTCCATCGACGGCGACAACGTGGCGTGCAGGGTTTCCTTGACGTACTGATTGCCGCTCATGAAGCGGTGCAGGATGTCGTTGCGGTTGGTGGCGACGATCAACTGATTGATCGGCAGGCCCATGTTGCGCGCCAGGTAACCGGCGAAGATGTCGCCGAAGTTGCCGGTCGGCACCGAGAACGACACCGAACGCGCCGGGCCGCCCAACTGCAGGGACGCATGGAAGTAGTAGACGATCTGGGCCATGATCCGCGCCCAGTTGATCGAGTTCACCGCCACCAGACGCGTGCCCTTGAGGAAACTCTGGTCGGCGAAGCTCGCCTTGACCATTTCCTGGCAGTCATCGAAGTTGCCTTCGATGGCGATGTTGTGGATGTTCTCGCCGAAGATGGTGGTCATCTGCCGACGCTGCACTTCAGACACGCGGTTGTGCGGATGCAGGATGAAGATGTCGACGTTTTCGCAGTGCTTGCAGCCTTCGATGGCGGCCGAACCGGTATCACCGGAAGTGGCGCCGACGATCACCACGCGCTCACCGCGTTTTTCCAGCACGTAATCGAGCAGGCGACCGAGCAGTTGCAGGGCGAAGTCCTTGAACGCCAGGGTCGGGCCGTGGAACAGCTCCAGCACCCACTCATTGCCGTTCAGTTGACGCAACGGTGCCACGGCGTTGTGCGAGAACACGCCATAGGTTTCTTCAAGAATCTTTTTGAAATCGGCATCAGGAATGCTGCCGGTGACGAACGGGCGCATCACCCGGAAAGCCAGCTCGTGATACGGCAGGCCGGCCCAGGAAGCGATTTCTTCCTGGGTGAAACGTGGCAGGTTTTCCGGGACGTACAGACCGCCGTCAGTGGCCAGACCGGCCAGCAGGACGTCTTCGAAATTCAGGGCCGGTGCCTGGCCGCGGGTGCTGATATAACGCATGACTGACTCCAATGGACAGTGTTCGCAAACCCGGGCCCGCACGCAGGCCCGGTGAACGATAACGGCTTAGTTCAGGTGCTCGACGCGGATCCGTACGACCGGACCGACCACGCCCGTGAGGGCTTCGAGGGCGGCAATCGCGTCGTTCATGTGCTGTTCCAGCACACGGTGGGTCAGCAGGATCATCGGCACCAGGCCGTCATGCTCTTCGACTTCTTTCTGCATGATCGATTCGATGTTGATGCCGCGCTCCGACAGGATGCTCGCAACCTGAGCCAGCACGCCCGGATGGTCCTTGGCCTGAATGCGCAGGTAGTAGGCGCTTTCGCAGGCTTCGATCGGCAGGATCGGATGCGCCGACAGCGAATCTGGCTGGAAGGCCAGGTGCGGCACGCGGTTTTCCGGATCGGAAGTCATGGCGCGAACCACGTCCACCAGGTCGGCGATCACCGACGAAGCGGTCGGCTCCATGCCGGCACCGGCACCGTAGAACAGGGTCGAACCAGCAGCGTCACCGTTGACCATCACTGCGTTCATCACGCCGTTGACGTTGGCGATCAGGCGATCGGCCGGGATCAGCGTCGGGTGCACGCGCAACTCGATGCCAGCCGCAGTGCTGCGAGCGACGCCCAGGTGCTTGATGCGATAGCCCAGCGCTTCGGCGTAGTTCACGTCAGCCGTGGTCAGCTTGGTGATGCCTTCGGTGTAGGCCTTGTCGAATTGCAGCGGAATGCCGAACGCGATGGAGGCCAGGATCGTCAGCTTGTGGGCCGCGTCGATGCCTTCAACGTCGAAGGTCGGATCGGCTTCGGCGTAACCCAGGGCCTGCGCCTCGGCGAGTACGTCTTCGAAGGTGCGACCCTTCTCGCGCATCTCGGTGAGGATGAAGTTGCCGGTGCCGTTGATGATGCCGGCGACCCAGTTGATCCGGTTGGCGGACAGGCCTTCACGGATCGCCTTGATCACCGGAATACCACCGGCCACGGCCGCTTCGAACGCAACGATCACGCCCTTCTCGCGAGCCTTGGCGAAAATTTCATTACCGTGAACGGCGATAAGCGCCTTGTTCGCGGTGACCACATGCTTGCCATTCTCGATGGCCTTGAGTACCAGCTCACGGGCAACGGTGTAGCCGCCCATCAGCTCTATAACGATGTCGATCTCAGGGTTCGTGGCCACTTCGAAGACATCGTTGGTAATCGCAATACCGGTCGTTTGGAACTGAGGCTTTGGCGTGCGAATGGCAATTTGTGCCACTTCGATTCCACGCCCGGCACGACGAGCAATTTCCTCGGCGTTGCGCTGAAGTACGTTGAAGGTACCGCCACCGACGGTCCCTAACCCACAGATGCCTACTTTGACCGGTTTCACTGTGAACTCCCCATAAAACGGCCGACTCAAGGCCGGCCGTGAAAACAGCCGCATGCTCGCGGCTCTCTATTAATGGCCCGGCAAATGTTGCCGCCGGACCATGATCGTCAAAGGCTGGCCGTGACGATGCGAATTTACTTCGCGCCCAGCGCCAGTTTGGCGACTTGTGGCGCAGGCTGGTAGCCCGGAATGACCTGACCGTCGGCCAAAACGATGGCCGGTGTGCCGTTCACGCCAATTGACTGACCGAGGGCGAACTGTTTGGAAACCGGGTTATCGCACTTGGCGGCCTTGATTTCCTTGCCGTCGACCATTTTGTCCATGGCCGCTTTCTTGTCTTTCGAGCACCAGACCGCTTGCAGCTGTTCGTCACCCGGCGAGCCCAGGCCCTGGCGCGGGAACGCGACGTAGCGCACTTCGATGCCGCGCTTGTTCAGCTCAGGCACTTCGGCATGCAGTTTGTGGCAGTACGGGCAGGTGGTGTCGGTAAACACGGTGATGTGCGATTTGGTTTCGCCGATGGCCGGGTAGACCACGGTTTCCGCAACAGGAATGGCGTTGACCAGCTTGGAAATGCCCAGGCGTTCGGCTTTTTCGGTCAGGTTGACCGGCTTGCCGTCCTTGAGCTGAAACATGTAGCCCTGAACCACGTATTGGCCGTCGGCACTGGCATACAGCACGCGGCTGCCCTGCAGTTTGACTTCATACAGGCCCGGCAGCGGACTGGCGGAAATGCTTTCTACCGGCACTTCGAGCTGGAGGGTTTCCAGGCTCTTACGAATGGCTTTGTCGGCCGCGTCATCGGCGACGGCAAGGGTGCTGACCAACGCAATGGCTGCGGCGGCGAAAATCTGGGTCAGACGCATGAGAACTCCTGAAGGCGGACAAATGGGACGACCAGAACGCCCGTGCCGAAACACCGGGTCATAACCGCCCATCGTACAAACCGACAAAGCCTACCACATAAGGGCTGTGTGGCCGAATGTGGGGTGACAAGACAACACCGCACTCCCTGTAGGAGCGAAGCTTGCTCGCGAAGGAGGTCAGGACAACACGTTCATCCAGACAGCACGCGTTATCGTTGACGTTCTTCGCGAGCAAGCTTCGCTCCTACAGGGATCGCGCAGCAGGGAATGTGATCATCCGCGCGGGTGGTGTTTGGCATGCAGGTCCTGCAGGCGTGCCCGGGCGACGTGGGTGTAGATCTGAGTGGTCGACAGATCGCTATGGCCGAGCAGCATCTGTACCACTCGCAAATCCGCGCCGTGGTTGAGCAGGTGCGTGGCGAAGGCATGGCGCAAAGTGTGCGGCGACAGCGATTTGCCGATCCCGGCGACCTTGGCCTGATGCTTGATCCGGTGCCAGAAGGTCTGGCGCGTCATCTGCTCGCCGCGCTGACTGGGGAACAGCACATCACTGGGACGCCCGCCGAGCAGCTCGCCACGGGCGTCGCGCATGTAACGCTCGACCCAGACAATCGCCTCCTCGCCCATCGGCACCAGCCGCTCCTTGCTGCCCTTGCCCATCACCCGCAGCACGCCCTGGCGCAGGTTGACCTGCTCCAGCGTCAGGCTGATCAGTTCCGTCACCCGCAAACCGCAGGCGTACAGCACTTCGAGCATGGCGCGGTCACGCTGGCCAATCGCTTCACTCAAATCCGGCGCTTTCAGCAGTGCTTCCACATCGGCTTCCGACAAGGATTTTGGCAACGGCCTACCGAGTTGAGGCATATCAACGCGTAACGTCGGATCGACCGCGATCAACTTTTCCCGCAACAGATAGCGATAAAAGCCACGCACACCCGAGAGAAATCGCGCAGTGGAACGGGGTTTGTAGTTCTGTTCCAGGCGCCAGGCCAGGTGATCGAGGATCAACTCGCGACCGGCGTTGATCAACTCCAGCCCCTTCTCCTGCAGCCAGCCATTGAACAAGGCCAGGTCACTGCGATAGGCATCGCGAGTGTTGTCGGAAAGGCCTTTCTCCAGCCATAACGCGTCGAGGAATTGGTCTATCAGTGGATGATCGATGGCAGGCATGGGCACTCGAAACATGCAGTCTTGAGACTGCGCGCGAAAAAAAGGTGAACAGTAAAAACCACCGCTAGTCTTTCATAGCCCGCTACTTCAAGGAACAGGAAGACTCAATGAACGAGCAACAGATTCTGTTGGCTTTTGGCGGTATTGGTGCGGCGGCTCTGGGGTGTCAGTGGCTGGCGTGGCGACTGAAATTGCCGGCGATCCTGTTTCTGTTGCTGAGCGGCATTCTGGTCGGCCCGATCCTGGGCTGGCTCGACCCACAGGAAATGTTCGGCCCATTGCTAATGCCACTGGTGTCGCTGGCGGTGGCGCTGATTCTGTTTGAAGGCAGCCTGACGCTGCACCTCTCGGAGTGGCGCGAAATCGGCAGCGTCGTACGCCGGCTGGTGACGATTGGCGCGATCTCGACCTGGGTGGTCATTGCTGTTGCCACGCATTGCCTGCTGGATTTCGACTGGTTGCTCGCGATACTTTTCGGCAGCCTGACGTTGGTCACCGGGCCCACGGTCATCGTACCGATGCTGCGCGTGGTACGCCCCAAAGCCTCGATTGCCAACATCCTGCGCTGGGAAGGCATCGTCATCGACCCGATCGGCGCCCTCCTCGCCGTGGTGGTCTACAGCTTCATCATCGCCCGTACGTCAGATGACGGCTTGAGCCAAAGCCTGCTGACCTTCGGCGGAGTGATTCTGTGCGGCACCGCATTCGGGATTGCCGGCGGCTGGGTGCTCGGCACGATCATTCGGCGCCAATGGTTGCCGGAATACCTGCACAACCTGGCGGCGTTGGCGGCGGTGCTGGGGATTTTCATTACCGCCAATCAAGTCATGCACGAATCCGGTTTGCTGGCCGTGACCTTGATGGGGATCTGGCTGGCCAACATGAAGGACGTGGATGTGCGGGACATCCTGCACTTCAAGGAAAACCTCAGCGTGCTGCTGATCTCCGGGCTGTTCATTTTGCTCGCGGCGCGACTCGATTTGAACGCCTTGATCGGCCTCGGGCCGCTGGTGCTGATTCTGTTGCTGATCATTCAGTTCATTGCACGGCCATTGAACGTCATGCTTTCCACGGCAGGCTCGAGTTTGAGCTGGCGCGAGCGGGCACTGCTGTCATGGATCGCACCTCGCGGAATCGTGGCGGCGGCGGTTTCGGCGATTTTCGCCGTTCGCCTGAATGAGGCCGGACTCGAAGGCGCGTTGCTGCTGGTGCCGCTGACGTTTGCGGTGATCATCGGCACGGTAGTGTTGCAAAGTGCCACGGCCCGGCCATTGGCGCGCTTGCTGAAAGTCGCCGAACCGGCGCCCAGCGGCTTTCTGATCGTCGGTGCCAACGCCCCGGCACGTACCTTGGGCAAAGCCCTGCAACAGCTGGGCTGTCGAGTGCTGCTGACGGATTCGAGCTGGGAGAATATTCGCGCGGCGCGCATGGACGGTTTGCCGACGTACTTTGGTAACCCGGCGTCGCAGCATGCCGACGCTCATCTGGATCTGGTCGGGCTTGGGCATTTGCTGACATTGTCGCCATCCGGCGAATTGAATGCGTTGGCGTCGATGCGTTTTCGACACGATTTCGGCCATCAGCGACTGTTTGGTCTCGCCAGTGGTCAGGAAAGCCACCGCACTGACAAGCACCGCGCCAGCCATGAACATCGCGGGCGTTTGCTGGGCAATGAGGAACTGACCTACAACAAACTGGCTAATCTGCTGCACCAGGGTGCCGAGCTGTACAGCACAACTCTGACGGAGGGGTTCGGCTGGGAGGATTACCGGGCGCTGCATGGGGAACGCGCGACATTACTGTTCGCTCGCGATGACAGCGGATGGGTGCATGTGGCGACGCCGGACAGTCCGTTGAAGCCTTCGGCGGGGTGGACGTTGTTGGCGTTGATTCAACCGCAGGTCGGCGGCGCCTGATAGATCGATTCGCGGGCAAGCCTCGCTCCTACAGGTATGTAAGGAACCCTTGTAGGAGCGAGGCTTGCCCGCGAAAGCCGCACCACGGTATCAAGTCAGGCGGCAAACTCAGGCAACACCGGCACCGGCCGCTTGTCTTCATCAATCGCCACAAAACTGAACTGCCCATGAATCGCCTTCTCGCGACCATCACAGCTCATGCTTTCAACAAACACTTCAACCTCAACCTTGAGGCTGGTGTTGCCGACCTTGATCACCCGCCCGACCAGTTCAACGATGGAGCCGGCAGGGATTGCGTGATTGAAGTCGATGCGGTCCGTGGAAACGGTCACCAGCGGTAGCCGACAAAAGCGGGTGGCGGTGATGAATGACACTTCATCCATCCAGGCCAGCGCAGTGCCGCCGAACAGGGTGTTGTGGTGGTTGGTAGTCGACGGGAAAACCGCCTTGGTCACGCGGCTCACCGAGAGTTCGGTGCGGCGTTCGATTTCTTGCTCACGAGCGGTC
Organism: Pseudomonas sp. BF-B-15; assembly: GCF_019946675.1. Classification (NCBI taxonomy): domain Bacteria; kingdom Pseudomonadati; phylum Pseudomonadota; class Gammaproteobacteria; order Pseudomonadales; family Pseudomonadaceae; genus Pseudomonas; species Pseudomonas sp. BF-B-15. The sequence goes on along the minus strand of NZ_JAGYFZ010000102.1, from coordinate 6,077 downwards.
ATGGGTCTACAGCCTGAAACGAAATTCCGGGATAAATGGCGGGCAACAAAAAAGCAGCCCGTAGGCTGCTTTTTTCTGCATCGGAAGCTGGACTTAAGCCAGTTTTTCCTTGATGCGAGCTGCTTTACCGGACAGGTCACGCAGGTAGTACAGCTTGGCTTTACGTACGTCACCGCGACGTTTAACGGCCATGCTGTCGATTTGCGGGCTGTAGGTCTGGAAAGTACGCTCTACGCCAACACCGTTGGAGATTTTACGAACGGTGAAAGCACTGTTTACGCCGCGGTTACGCTTGGCGATAACAACACCTTCGAACGCTTGCAGACGCGAACGGTCGCCTTCCTTCACTTTCACCTGAACGACAATGGTGTCGCCCGGGGCAAAGGTAGGGATCTCTTTGGTCATCTGCTCTGCTTCGAGTGCAAGGATGATTTTGTTAGTCATGCTGTGCTCCTAAGGTAAATCAACGGACTTACCATCGATACGTTGTTAACTATCGTCCCGCTCGCGGATGTATTCCTCGAGCAGCTTCTTCTCTTCTCCAGAAAGCGAGCGGCTTTCCAGAAGATCGGCGCGTCGTTCAAAGGTCCTACCAAGGGACTGCTGTAAACGCCAACGCCGGATGTGCGCGTGATTGCCACTTAGCAATACGTCGGGAACACGCTGATCCGCATACACCTCCGGTCGGGTGTAGTGCGGGCAATCCAGCAAACCATCCGTAAAGGAATCTTCCTCGGCGGAGTCCGCATGCCCTAAAGCTCCAGGCAGCAGTCGTGTAACCGCATCGATCAGGACCATCGCCGGCAGCTCGCCGCCAGACAGTACATAGTCGCCAATCGACCACTCTTCATCGACATGAGCATCAATAAAACGCTCGTCAATGCCTTCATAGCGGCCGGCAATCAGGATCAATGCATCCAGATTCGCCAACTCGCGTACCGCCGACTGAGTCAGTTGACGGCCTTGGGGGGACAGGTAAATCACCTTCGCCGCCTCCCCGGCTGCTGCCTTGGCCTGAACCAGAGCATCTTCCAGGGGCTTGATCTTCATCACCATGCCCGGGCCACCGCCAAATGGGCGATCGTCCACAGTGTGATGTCGATCCGTCGTGTAGTCTCGCGGATTCCAACAGGTGAGCTGCAAGAGCCCCTGTTTCACCGCCCGACTGGTGATGCCGTACTCGCTGATGGCGGAGAACATCTCGGGAAACAAACTGATCACTTCTACGCGCAAGTTAGCCACGCTTAGAAGTCCGCGTCCCAATCCACCTTCATCTCGCCTGCGGCAAGGTCGACAGCCAACACGCATTGCTCCGTATAGGGCAATAGGCGTTCGCGATCATCCAGGCTGCCAGCGCAAGGCTTGACCACCATTACATCATTGGCGCCGGTTTCCAGAAGATGATCGATTTTCCCGAGCAATTGCCCAAGGTGATCAATAACCTTCAGACCTTCCAGCTGGTACCAGTAGTACTCGCCGTCGGTCAATTCAGGGAACAGGTTGCGCGGCACGCAGATCTCATAACCGGCCAGAAGACGAGCTTCTTCACGATCATCAAGACCCTTGAGCTTTGCGACCAGGAACTTGTCGCTCCCGCGTCCGCTGACCAGCTCGACCTGTTTCACATTGCCTTCGCGCTTGAGCGTCCAGGTTTTGTACTGCAACAGGTTTTCAGTCGGATCAGTAAAGGAATACACCTTCACTTCGCCGCGAACGCCATGAACAGAATAAATCTTGCCGATAACGATCAAATCATCAGCAATGGCTGGCGTCGCGTTCATATTGCTCAGGCCGCAGCCTTAGCAGCGTCCTTCAACAACTGAGCAACACGCTCAGAAGGTTGTGCACCAACGCTCAGCCAGTAGGCTACGCGCTCTTGGTTCACGGACAGACGGACTTCTTGACCACGAGCAACAGGGTTGAAGAAACCAACCTGTTCCTTGTGCGAACCGTCGCGCGGGTTGCGGCTGTCGGTTACGGTCAAGTGGTAAAACGGGCGCTTTTTGGAGCCGCCAAGGGCAAGACGGATTGTTAGCATGTGAACATCGTTCCTGTAGTCGGTGCTGCAAATCTAAAGGCACAGCGGGCATAGGTGCCCGAAAGGCCGCATATTCTAAGGAATATCCGGACTTTTGCAAATGTCTTTTTCCGGCGGCCTATCGGACGCCATCCAGATTTGCTATAGAGCCGTCGTTGAAAACGGCCAGTCAGCTCCCGCCAAGTGCGGGTTTGCTGGAGATCCCACTTCCGTGTGGGCTGCGCAAGAGCAAGCCCCTGCGCGAATTCTTGTGTCCAGTCTCACCAATAATGCTCATATTTTGGCGAGTGATTGTTGAACTCAGGCAAGGCGCCGCGACGAGTCATAGCTGGCTATGGCGAGGAGCGGCAACGCAGCATGAGGTCAACAGGCACCGCCAAAATTGAGCAGTATTGGTGTGACTGGACACTATATTTTCGGCATGCCGCCGCCGGGCAACATACCGCCCATGCCGCGCATCATTTTGGCCATTCCGCCTTTCGCGGAGAATTTCTTCATCATCTTCTGCATCTGCTTGTGCTGCTTGATCAAGCGACCGATGTCCTGCACCTGGGTGCCGGAACCCATGGCGATCCGGCGTTTGCGCGAACCGCTGATCAGCTCAGGGTCGCGGCGCTCGGCCGGGGTCATGGAATTGATGATGGCTTCCATCTGCTTGAATTGTTTCTCTGCCGCGCCCTGGGCATTGCCCATTTGCGCCAGGTTCACACCGCCGATGTTCGGCAGTTTGTCCATGAGGCCACCGAGGCCGCCCATGTTCTTCATCTGTTGCAGCTGATCGCGGAAGTCTTCGAGGTCGAAGCCCTTGCCCTTCTTCAGCTTCTTGGCCAGCTTGTCGGCCTTGTCCTTGTCGAGCGTCGCTTCGGCCTGTTCGATCAGGCTGAGCACGTCGCCCATGCCGAGGATCCGCGAAGCGATACGCTCCGGGTGGAACGGCTCAAGGGCTTCGGTCTTCTCGCCCATACCGATGAACTTGATCGGCTTGCCGGTGATGGCACGAACGGACAGTGCGGCACCGCCACGGGCGTCGCCGTCGACCTTGGTCAGGATCACACCGGTCAGCGGCAGTGCATCGCCGAAGGCCTTGGCCGTGTTGGCGGCATCCTGGCCGGTCATGGCGTCGACCACGAACAGCGTTTCGACCGGGTTGATCGCGGCGTGCAACGCCTTGATCTCGCCCATCATCTCTTCGTCGATGTGCAGACGACCGGCGGTATCGACGATGACCACATCAATAAACTTAAGCTTTGCTTCTTTTATAGCCGCTTGTGCGATGTCGACCGGCTTCTGGCTCAGGTCGGACGGGAAGAACGTCACGCCGATGTCGTTGGCCAGGGTTTCCAGCTGCTTGATCGCCGCCGGACGGTAAACGTCCGCGGACACCACCATCACCGACTTCTTCTTGCGCTCTTTAAGGAAGCGCGCAAGTTTACCGGCGGTGGTGGTTTTACCGGCGCCCTGCAAACCGGCCATCAATACGACGGCGGGCGGAACGGCGCTCAGGTTCAGGTCTTCGTTGGCCGCACCCATCAGGCTTTCGAGTTCGGCCTGGACGATCTTCACGAAGGCCTGGCCCGGCGTCAGGCTACGCGACACCTCGGTGCCGACGGCGCGTTCCTTGACCGAATTGACGAAGTCCTTCACCACCGGCAAGGCGACGTCGGCTTCGAGCAACGCCATGCGCACTTCGCGCAGGGTGTCTTTGATGTTGTCCTCGGTCAGTTTGGCCTTGCCGGTGACATGGCGCAGCGTCTGCGAGAGACGGTCGGTTAAGTTTTCAAACATTGCGCGATCCTTTCAGGCCCTGTGTAGACCGGGATAATGGCGGCCCAGACCGGAATCAACATGTGCTCGGCGAGCCTGCGGCGTGGGCAGGTCGCGGATTATAGCGAAGACTGCGACTGGCGGACACCTCGCACTTTCGTGGTGTGTGGGTTCTATGCCAAACTCAGCGCCTTTCGGGCTTGCCTAACAGGATTTATGCTCCCCTTGTCACCCAGTTTGCTTACCACTCTCGCCGCCGCCTGCTTATATGCCGCTGCGACCATTTATCAGGGCTCTCGCCTGGCCACCGGCGCCAAGGCGAACAAACGCCTGCTGGTCACGCTCGGCGTGCTCGCCGTGCTGGCTCACAGCGCCAGCCTGTTCACCCACCTGCTGACACCGATTGGCCTGGGCCTGGACTTTTTCAGCGCCGCCAGCCTGATCGCCGCGGCGGTCATTGCCCTGACGCTGCTGGCCTGCTCGCGGATCCCGGTGGAAAACCTGCTGATATTGCTGTTGCCGCTGGGCGCCGCCACCGTGCTGCTGGCACAGTTCGCCCCGGCCGGCACGGTGCAGATCATCGACGAAGAGCCGGGCATCCTCGCGCATATCCTGTTGTCGATCCTGGCTTACGGCATGTTCACCATCGCGGTGTTCCAGGCCTTGCTGCTGCTGGTTCAGGACCATCAGCTCAAGCACAAGCACCCGTCCGGACTGATCAAGAACTTCCCGCCGCTGCAAACCATGGAAAGCCTGCTGTTCAGTTTCCTGTGGGCCGGCTGGACATTGCTGTCGCTGTCGCTGATCTCTGGCTGGCTGTTCGTCGACAATCTGTTCGCCCAGCACCTGGTGCACAAAACCTTGCTGGCGTGCCTGGCCTGGATCGTCTTCAGCGTGCTGCTGTGGGGCCGCAACCGCCTCGGCTGGCGCGGACACAAGGCCATTCGCTGGACCCTCGCCGGTTTCTGCCTGTTGATGCTCGCGTATTTCGGCAGCAAGCTGGTCCGTGAATACATCCTGCACATCTGACGGGCGGCATAAATGGACGACTTGCCCATAGGGCCGATGCTCGCCGTAGTGGCCCTGCTGATTTTATGGTCGGGGCTGTTCACCGCCATTGAAGCGGCACACCAGCACTTGCTGGCCCAGCGTACCGCCTCGCGCGCAAGCGACAAACCGGTGGCGAAGCTGAGTTTTCCGCTCAACAGCCTGATTTTCTGCAACACCCTGTGCCGTGCACTGGTAGTGGTCATCAGCACCTTGCTGGCGATTTTCACCTGGGCTGAAAACGGTCCATGGGCCGCGTGCCTGGGGGCCGGCGCGATTCTGCTGGTGTTTGCCGACTACCTGCCGCGCACCCTCGCCGCCCGCTATCCCGACGCGGTCCTGGCGCTGGGCAACACCTTGCTCCGCGCGCCGCTGAAAATCATCTACCCGGCCGCCTGGCTGCTCAATGGCATCAGCCAGTTGCTGATGCGGCCGTTTGCCCGCAAGGCCAAAGTGGTACAGCAGAGCGAGGACGAGACGCCGAAGGATCGTCACGACGATCAACAACCGGTTTGCCGTCCGCACGCGGTGTCCGGCATCCACGCGCTGGACAACATCACGGTCAACGACATTCTGGTACCGCGCAGCGATGTCGACGGGATCAACCTCGACGACTCCATCGAAGAAATCCTCGAACAGCTTCGGGCCAACCGGCGCACGCGCCTGCCGGTGTTCCACAGTGACATCAACCAGGTCGAGGCGGTGCTCAACACCCGGCAGATTCGCCATCTGCTGCCCGACGGCCAACTCACTCGCGAAGCGTTGCTGGCCGCGTGTCACGACCCGTATTTCGTACCGGAAAGCACACCGTTGCAGCTGCAACTGCTGAACTTTCACAAACAGCAGCGGCGCCTGGGCATGGTGGTCGACGAGTATGGCGAAGTGCTCGGCATCGTCACGCTGGAAGACATTCTCGAAGAAATCGTCGGCGAATTCGAAAGCCAGCACAGCCTGGACAACCCGCACATCCATCCACAGGCCGATGGACGCCTGGTGATCGACGGTGCGGCGTCGATTCGCGACCTGAACAAAAGCCTCGGCTGGCATTTGCCCAGCGATGGCCCGAAAACCCTTAACGGGCTGGTGACCGAAGCGCTGGAGACGATTCCGGACAGCGCGGTGTGCCTGAAGATCGGGCGTTATCGGCTGGAGATTCTGGAGACCGAAGACAACCGCGTGACCCGCGTGTTGATCTGGCATACGGCCGCAACCCCCACAACTGTCTGAC
>NZ_JAGYFZ010000101.1:0-20950 GCF_019946675.1 Pseudomonas sp. BF-B-15 | reverse complement strand
GTGTCAGTCGACATCTGTTTGGCTGATACACCGCCATCGCCGGCAAGCCGGCTCCTACAGGGTTTTGCGGTGTTTGTTAGAACTGCGACTGGATCTTGATCCCGCCAATCAGTGCGTCATCGACCTTGTCCACGCCACCGGGGTGGCGGATGTATTGCAGGTTCGGGCGCACGGTCAGCCAGTTCGTGACGTGCACCCCGTAATAGAGTTCGGCGCTGTATTCGGTGTCCTGCGGCGGCAGGAAGGACGGATCGTCGAAGTCGGAGACCGCGTGGGCCTGATTGCTCGCCTCTGCATTTTTGCGATAGGCCGGGTTGACGTGAACACGGGCGAGGGCGAAACCGATGTCGTCCTTGGCGCGCGCATCGAACAAGCCTTTGTAGACGACGCCCGCCTGGACATAGTTGTCGATGGCGTTGGTCTTCTTGTCGTGCATCGTGCCGTTGGCGAACACGCTCAGGCCACGGGAGTTGTCGCTGGCGCGGCTGGTGATCTGCTGCTGCACACCCAGCCAGACGCCGTGTTTGCTCGACGCGCTGCGGTAGGCCTCACCACTCAGGGCGGCGGGCTGGCCATTGCTGTCCTTGTAGGCATCGGTAGCGTTGGCGTTGCTGTAGTAGTAACCGGCGCGGTATTCGCCCGGCAGGCCGTTGAGCTTCGGCGTCCACACCAGCTCCACCGGCAAAATTGCGCCTTGGGTGCCGCTGCCGCTGAGCTTGAAACCATTGCCGCGATCAAGGTTCGACGGGTTCTGCTCATACGCGCCGACCTGCGCGTACAGCTCTGGCGTCAGGTGATACTTGACCCGCATCGCCCACTGGCTGACCGGCCAGTTGTACCAGATGCCCCCGACCCAGTTACCGACCTGGGAGCCGCAGAACGCCAGGTTCTGGAAGTCGCAGGGGAAACTGTTGAAATCTTCGCCTTCGCCGAAACGGCCGACCTTGATGTCGAGCTTCTGATCGAAGAATTTCTGCTGATACCACATCTGCGTCAGGCGCCAGGTTTGCCCGCGACCCCAGACTTCTTGCGCTGAAGTGAAACCGCCGACCCGCGGATCGTTGATCCGGTCGTTGCTGATGTTGTTGCCGTTACGTTCGGTGATGGTCAGCTGAAATTCAGCGTCGTCCCAACCGAGGATCTTCTGCAGATCGAGATGCGTGCCGAGGCCGAACTGATCGCTGTAGCGCGCGGTGCGATCGTGGTCGTAGCCGCCGTGCAGATTGCTGCCCATTTCACCGGTGTAATCGACTTTGAAGTCGTAGCCCTTTTCCGAAAGTTCGGTGCGCGCGCCGTTCCAGTCGCCGAGCATCCACGGCGATTCGCTATCGAAGGCCGGGGCGGCCTGAACGCAGGTGGCGAGGCCCAGCGCGGTGAATCCGCTGATCAGGTTAAGGGCTTTTCGCTGGGAAACAGGCGTGCAGACAGCGCTGTCTCGCAAAAATTGAACATAAGGCATAGAGGAGAAATTCTTGATCTTTTTCTGGGGAGTGAGGGGCGAAGCGGTTAGCGGAAGCGTTTCAGCAGGTTCGGGCGTAAGGATAATGTTCTGTTACAAATAGAGAAAGGCCTTTTGCCGAGATGAATTTTTGTTGATTCGGTAACAGTCAGCACACCACAACACCCTGTAGGAGCCGGCTTGCCGGCGATGGCGGTCTCACGTTCTATGCAAGATTCAATGGCCCCATCGCTGGCAAACGGAACGCCGCCCGGCCGCTCCTACAAGGGATTGCGTGATCCCATTCAAATGTTTTGTTCCGTTTCGCCTACATTCAACAGATAGCGCACAGACGCCTTTCCCCCAAGGCGGCCCTCGGCTAAGGTGCGCGGCTTCCAATTCATCTATCGCTCGAAGGCCCGGCATGACCGAACAGAACAACAACCCGCTGCATGGCGTGACACTGGAGCAGATCCTCAACGCGCTGGTTGAACATTACGAATGGTCGGGGCTGGCCGAGCGCATCGATATCCGCTGCTTCAAGAGTGATCCGAGCATCAAGTCGAGCCTGACCTTCCTGCGCAAGACCCCGTGGGCGCGGGAGAAGGTCGAACGCTTGTACGTCAAGTTGATGCGTACCAAGCGACCGCTCTGAGCATGATCATGCAACCTGCCGTGCGCCGTCGTTTTGTGGCCGTGGCTGCTGTCCTAGGCTGGGCGGGATTGAGCATTCAGCTGTACCTGATTTTCTATTCGCGCTGGACGCTGGGCGCCAGTCTGCTGGGCGGGCTGGTGAGTTTTTTCAGCTACTTCACCGTGCTCAGCAACACGCTGGTGGCGACCGTGCTGACCTGCGCGCTGACGTCCCGCGAGTCGGCTGCGCGACGCTGGTTTTTGCAGCCGTGGGTGAGCAGCGGGGTTGTCGTGAGCATCGCCGTGGTCGGCCTTGCCTACAACATTCTGTTGCGCCATCTGTGGCATCCCGAAGGCTGGCAATGGCTGGCCGATGAGCTGATGCACGACGTCATGCCGTTGCTGTTTCTGGCCTGGTGGTGGTTGTGTGTGCCCAAAGGCACCCTGCGTCTGCGGCACATTGCACTGTGGGTGATTTACCCGTTGCTGTACTTCGCGTATGCGCTGTTGCGCGGGCATCTGCTGGCGGTTTATCCCTATCCGTTCATAGATGTCGACAAGCTGGGTTATCCACAGGTGTTTGCGAATGCAGGCGGATTGTTGGCGGGGTTTGTGGTGATTGCGTTGTTGGTGATCGCGCTGGATCGGTGGCGGCGATACGCCTGAATCACACGGACCTGTAGGAGCCGGCTTGCTGGCGATGGCGTCCTTGGCAACGATGCAGGGTTCAAGGGACCTATCGCCAGCAAGCCGGCTCCTACAGTTCATGTGGTGTTATTCCTCGTCGGTGTCGTCCAGGCGCCAATAGCCGACGGCTTTGACGAACTGCTCGTTCAGCCCGTGCTCGTCCAGCAGCACCCGCCGAATCTGCCGCGACACTTTGGTCTCGGTCGCCACCCACGCGTATAGATTGCCGCTGGGCACTTGCAGCTGTTTCACGGTGGTCAGCAAGTTGTTCTTGCCACCTTCGCGCAACACCCAGATCACATTGACGTGCGCCGGGCTTTCGAGCTTTTGCTGTTCCGCGCCGTTCTCCACTTCAATGATCACCAGCGCCTGGCGATTGGCCGCCAAACCCTCCAGCCGTCGCGCAATCGCGGGGATTGCCGTCTCGTCACCAATCAGCAAATAGCTGTCGAACATGTCCGGCACGATCATCGATCCCCGTGGCCCGCCAATGTGCAGGAACTGTCCCGGTTTGGCCTGTTCCGCCCAGGTCGAAGCAGGGCCGTCGCCGTGCAACACGAAATCGATGTCCAGTTCCAGCGTGTCGAGGTCGTAGCGACGCGGCGTGTAGTCGCGCATCGCCGGCATCGGGCCGTTGTCCTTGCCGGCACCGAGCACCAGGGTTTCCAGCGCCGCTTGTTCTGCCGCGTTCTGCGGGAACAGCAGTTTGACGTGGTCGTCTGTGCCGAGGCTGATGAAACCTGCCAGCTCAGGCCCACCCAGGGTAATCCGGCGCATGCGCGGGGTCAGGTCAACCACGCGCAACACTTGCAGGCGACGGCGTTTGATTTCATGCATCACGCGGTGAATGGTGTGCTCGATCACTTCAGTCATTCAGCTTTCTCCTGAGCGGGTTGAACCAAGGGGCCGTCGACGATGGCTTTGGCTGTGTTGTTGAGCAGGGCGGCGACCCGAATGATTTCTTCTGCGCTCCAGCGACCGTGGTGCAGTTGCAACGCGTGACGCAGGTTATGCACCGCTTCGTGGATCTCGGGCGGACGGTCATGGCCGCGCAATGAGCGCTTGCTGACATCGATGCGCATCCGCACGCCGTCCAGGGCAACCGCTTGCTCACTTAAAGACAGACGACCGGCGTCGGTCACGCTGTAGCGTTTTTTTCCGCCTTCGGCATCGCCCTGGATCATTTCGCTTTCTTCCAGAAAGGTCAGGGTCGGGTAGATCACGCCGGGGCTGGGGCTGTAGGCGCCGTCGAACATGCCTTCGATCTGGCGGATCAAGTCGTAGCCGTGGCAGGGCTGTTCGGCAATGAGCGCGAGCAGCAGCAATTTCAGATCGCCGGGGGCAAACACCCGTGGGCCGCGACCGCCGCGTTCGCGGCCGGGGCGTTTCTCGAAGCCGTCGCGGCCGTCACCGTGTTCGCGGTGGGGGGAATGATGGTCTCTCATTTTTCCTTCTCTCTGTCGTGTTTAGATACAACTTAAGATATATCTTATCGAGAGGGCAAGCGAAAGGGACCAACGGTCGTCGCCGAAGGACGTCGTGGCGGATTTCAGTGCGGGGCGGGAAAAAGGCGTTTTGCAGCTTGCTGTTTTAGAGTGTTTGATCTAATTATGCGTAACTAACAGAGAGTGATTATTAATAATTAGACCTAAGTAGTCTTTGTCTTACAGAGACTGTATTTAGTTTGACTGTGTGCTTTTTTTGTTAAAACTGTTTGTAGTATGTTTCTGTCGGGTGAACGGTTTAATTATTGATTTTTCGGGTTTTTTCTACTGGGTCGCGGGCGGTTGTTACTACATGTTCTTCGGAAGTTGCGTACTTACTTTCTTAAGTAATTGGCCGATCATTCTCCTCGTCGAAAGTTGAGCCAAATTGCCACTATTTAAACCGGCGATAGGGACGATTCACGCTTTCCACGGACCAATCCTTTGAAAAAGACAGGTACTAAACAATGTTCAAGAAGTTTGCAATCGCCGTTCCGATGACCCTCCTGGCCCTGAGTGCTTCGATGGCGTTCGCTGCGGATGAATCGCGCACCTCCATCAACATCACTGCGGAAATCCCGAGCAAAGTGTTTCACGCTCAACCCGTGGACCTGAACTTCGGTAAAGACGAAAGAATGCAGTACCAAATTGGCGCCGGCACCCTGTCGGAGGTCCGTGGCACCTACGATATCCAGCACACCAACGGCTCGGTGGGCGCATACGTCGTCGGCGGCCCGACGCCGCTGTTCAACGGTAATGCGAGCTTGAACATTCCGCTGACCTACACCTTCAACGGCACCGTACTGACTGCCGATTCGAAGGAAGTGGTCGGCGACGTCGAGTCCAACGGTGGCATGCGCGCCGACCTGGTGATTACTGCAGAAAAGCCGGGCAACAATCAGGTGGGTATTTACACCGCCAACCCCGTCGTCATGTTTGATGCCATTCCGCGCATCTGAATGACAGCGTTCTGTCAGCAAGTTCTTGCTTGATAACGCGCACCGATCGATAGGGTTGTAATCCCTGTCGATCGGGTTTCACCGTCTTTATCCACAGAGTATTTCTTTCATGTTCCCGATGACTCCCATCGCGACGGCGCTTGCCTTGTGTTTTTGCGCAACTGCCCTGGCCGCGCCAGCGGATAACGGCCATACACCTCGAAGTTTGCTGGCGCAGGCCAAGGGTTTACCGAGCGAGTTCGAAGAACACTTCTTCGATGTACCGTTGGCGGTGCGCGTGGAACTTGATCAACAATTTCTGGGGGAGGCGATGGTCGTGTTGACCCGCGACGACCGCATCACCCTCGTTGACTTCACCGATGTCAGCGACAGCACGATCAAAGCCAGTGAACGCGACACCTGGTCTAGCTATTTGAAGCAAGGCGTGGCGCTGGGCAACTGCGAGGCGAAATGCCCCGAGTCGCTATTGGCCGTGCACTACAGCCTGGAAAACTCGCTGGTGTCGATCCTCACGGAAAACGCCGAGCGCGACGATCAGGTCCAGCGTTATTACAACCAGCCCGAAGGCGGCAGCAGCGGGTTGATCGTGCGCAACCAGTTGAACCTCAACGGCGGGCAAAACCAGGACCTTGGCGGGCGCTATGGTCTTGAAGCCAGCAGCAGCCTTGGTAACTGGACTCAAGCGGTGAACCTGCAACTGTCGCGACTGGGCGGTGTGGATAACCAGACCTATCACGCCGTGCATGAGCTCTATACCCAGCGTGAACTGGAAGGCAGCTTTGTGCGCCTGGGCTATTTCACCCCCACATCCGAAGGGCTGACTCGCCAGCCGCGCTCCTTCGGCGCGAGTCCCGACACGGCGCTGGGTGTGATGTACGGCAGCTCCGACAGCCTGGCCATCAATCAGCCGACACCGGCGGTCTACCCGATCTACGTCACCGCCAATCGCCAGGGCTCGGTGGAGATCTACCGCGACGGTTTGCTGATCAATACGCAGGCGATGCCCGCAGGCCTGCAAACCCTCGACACGCGGCCGTTGCCCGGCGGTATCTATGAAGTGGAAGTGCGCCTGATCGAAGACGGCCAGATCACCTCCAGCACCCAGGAACTGGTCTACAAACCGAACAATTGGCGCAACCACGACGAGCAATGGCGCTACAACCTGTTCGCCGGGCGTGAATCCAAATTTCTCAGCAACTGGGACGATCAGAACGACGGCGACATGACGGCCGGTGCCGCCTTCAACTTTCTGCTGCACCCGCGAGTCATCCTCGGCCTGTCAGGTCGACAGGTGCGTGACAGCCTGCAATACGGCACCTCGGTCGATTGGGCCGTCGTCAACAATGCCAGCGTCTATGCCAACGTCTACAAGACCGAGGACCACGGCACCGGTTTCGACGTGCAGGGGCTTTATTCCTACGGCAGCGGCAGCATCGTCGCCAGCCACAACCGCAGCTGGCTCGACACGACCCGGCTCTACGACACGCTGCCGGACGGCACGCGAGTACGACAGCGCAACGTGTTTATCGGCCAGACCAGCAACTCTTCGTTGTCGCTGAACCATCGGCTCACCAGCAAAACTTCGGTCAATGCCAGGGTGTCCCACAGCGAGGGCAACACCGAAGGCGTCGGCGTGGATCTGGGCTGGAGCCAGCGCAGCCAATTGTTCGGCAGCGACGCCAACTGGCGCTTGTCGCTGTTCGACAGGCCTGGCAGTTTCAGCTCGGGCAATGACCGCAATCGTGGCGTCGACCTGAGCGTCAACATCGCCCTGGGCGGGCCGGGCGAACAGATCTCCGGCAGCATCGGCACCCGCACCGATCGCGACGGCGGGCGCGATAACAATGCCTCGGTCACCTACCGCAAAGACTTGCAGGATCACCTGCTGCAAAGCGTTTCCGCCACAGCAATCACCGACACCTATGGCATCGGTATGAACGCGATGGCGACGATGCAATCGGAGCGGGTCAACGCTGACGGTTTTATCCAGCGCTCCTCATTCAACAACGACTTCACCGGTGGTTTGAACCTCGACAGCACCGTCGCCGTCGGCGGGCAAAAAATGGTCGTGACCAGCCAGTACCACCGCAACGGTGCCGGCATGATCATCGATGTCGAATCGGACATCGATGACATCGCCCTGCGCGCCGACGATTTGAGCGGTGGCAGCGCGGTGCTCAGGCCGGGGCGCAATTTCGTGCCGATCACCGCCTACAAAAGCAGCTCGGTCAGTTTCGATTTCGAGGGTAATCACGTGCCGGCCGCGACCATCCAGCCGGCCCGTTCCAGCTATCACCTGAACAAGGGCGGCGTCGAGTATCGCCAGGTTCGCGTGATGAGAACCCTCACCGTGCTCGGTCGCCTGGTGGACTACCAGGGCAGCCCGCTCAAGGGCCACCACATCATCAACCACGCCAGTCGCGGGGTCAGTGAAGTGGACGGCTTCTTCTCCATGGAAATGAACGCCGGTTCACCGACCCTGGAAGTGCGCCACGGCAACCAGTTGCTGTGCCAGTTCCGGCTCGACCCGAGCCGCGGCCGCACGGAAAACAATGTGCTGATGATCGGCGACCTGCGTTGCACGCCGGATACGTTGGCGGACGCAACGACACAGACGCCGACGGCAGGCTGATGCCCGGCAATACGCACTTTATCTACGAGGTAAATGACGATGAAACGTCGGTTGGCACTGATTGGTTTTTGTTTGTTCACGCAGACGGCACACGCCGGGCCGAGCATCAATATCGGCACGGTTTACGACTACCTGGACGGTGATAAAAGTACCTATTTGAAACGTGTCTTCAATGGCGGCGACAGCACCGCTTTCGTCAAGGTCAACATCCTGGAAATCCTTTACGACGCTGACGGAAAGTCGCAGGAAGTACCGCTCAAATCCAGTGCCGACGGCAGCGCCCGGGACGGCTTGATGGCCAGCCCGGCGCGGCTGATTGTGCCTGCCAGTGGCATGCAAGGCACCCGGTTGCTGTACATGGGCGAGCGCGACCGCGAGCGCTATTTCCGCGTGCGTTTCGTGCCGGTGGTGCCGGAGAAAGAAGACGAGTTCGCGGTCTCCGGTGAAGAGCGTGAGGAATACAAGAAAACCCTGTCCGCCGGGGTCACGGTGCTGGCCGGGTATGGCGCGGTGTTTTTCGTCCGTCCCAAGGACACGCGTTACGCCAGCATGATCGAGAACGGCGCGAAGGATTACCGCATCCGCAACGACGGCAACACCGTGGTGGTGATCGATGAATTCAAGGATTGCTCGGTCAAGAACGAGCAGGAGTGTATGCCGACCACCAAGCATCACATCCTCGCGGGCCGCAGTTTTCAGTTCGAAAAACAGGCCGGTCGCGAGTATCGCTTCACACTGGTTGAAGGCGAGAGCAGCAAGAAACTCGATGTGAAGGGCTGATGACCATGTTCAGAAAACTGATGGTTCTGATGGTGTCGGCAATGGCCTGCCATTCAGCGTTTGCCGCCCGCGAAGTGCAACACTTCGACGTGTTCGTGACGATTCCGAACCAGGCGTTCTACGTCATTCCCGCAGACCCCGGCTGGATTCACCGCGAGCAGCGGTTGCCGTGGAATCTGGCGACCTCGACCCTGGGCGGCTTGCGCAAGTATTTCGATGTGAAGAATGAAGCCGGCTCCATCGAAGCCCGGCTTGAGGGCCGGCCTTACCTGTCCAACGGGACCGCGGCCGATGACATTGGATTGCGCGTGCTGTTCAACGGCAAGTTGCTGAGCGAACTGGAGAGTAGCGAGGTGGTGTCGATGAGCGAGGCCGCGCCGGGTAAACGTGTGTTGCTGGAGATCGCGCCGGTGCCGCCTGTCGATGGGGTTTATAAGCCGGGCAGTTATTTCGGCAGCGTCAACTTGCTTTTCAACGCAGTGTTGCCGGGGGCATAGATGTTTGGTTTTGTCGCAGCAGATGTTTTCGTATGTTTATGCCGGGAAAGTGCTGGCATGGTTCTAATGGGACGGTGGAGTTCGTATTGATGAAATCATCCAAACGATTGCGATCGTTAATCTTGTTTGCCCTGGTGAGCTTGATTGTTGGAGCTACGGGTTCGGCTTTCGCAGTCACCCTGGAAATGAGTGCCGTGTTTCGACCTGATCCGGCAAACCCCATGCGCAACGCCTTCGAGAACACCACACCGCAAGGCGGTCATTGCAAGGAGCACCCAACGTACTGTGGGCCTGGTGTCTTCAGTATTGGGGTGCCGATCCGGTTCAGGGCTGTAGCGCCCATTCAGGCTTTGCACGAAGAACGCCAGGGGCCTATGTTTCGGCTTCCGTCCTCATGGAAGGACACGACGGTCATTCATGATGAAACGGGTGAGTCTGCGACGGTCAGAATGCGATTCAGCGGAATCGGGGCGGCCTATACGATCAAGACGCCTCTCGACACTAGTACCTGGATCGACCACTGGGGATGGCCGTCGCCACCCTGTGTCAGGGGCGGAACGAGCTACGGCAACTCCTATTATTTCGCTTTTTTCTGGAGGGTCCCGGCGGATGGAGGTGTTTGTTCGAAGCAAGCTCAGTTGCCGATAACGCAAGACTATGGTTTTGCCTATGAAAATATGAGCTTTTCATACGAGCTGGCAACGCCCAATCCCTTGCAGATGTCGACGGGAACTTACAGGGGGGTTTTGAATTATGTCGTGGGTCCTCTTGGCGATTTTGATATGGGCGATATCATGTTGCCTGATGACGATTTGATAAGCCTTAATTTCACTCTAAGTGTCGAACATGCGCTCAAAGTGGAGATTCCACCGGGCGGCAATCGCGTCGAATTGGTCCCGCAGGGTGGCTGGCAAGCCTGGCTGACACAGGGGCGCAAGCCGACACGGCTGTTCCGGGATCAGACATTCAATGTGTCATCGTCAAGTCGCTTCAAAATGAATCTGGACTGTCAGTACAGCCTGGATGGCAATCGCTGCGCGGTGCGTGATCCGGTTTCAGGACATGTCGTGCCGCTAGACGTCAGCGTGACCCTACCCAGTGGCTTGGTGGATGCCGCCGCGCAACCGGTCAATCGCCGGCCATTGTGGCGCGACGGCAGTGGTACCGAGCTGTTCCAGCCGCGCTTTTATGTCGATCGCAAACCGGGAACGTTGCACTTCGAAATTGCCCAGGACGAAGTCGGTGAAATGCTCAAACCCGGTGTGGCCCGATCTTATTCCGGCCTTGTCACAGTGATCTGGGATTCCGAAGTGGGTTAAGGCTTGACCCCTGATGCACCATCCGATGCATCAGGGTTTCCCGATTATTGCCCTGCGGCTTTTTGCAGCGCTGCGCGGGTCAGCTTTCTGCTCAGCTCTTTTTCTTCGTAGCCCATGTCCTGAAGCAATCGGCCGTAGACCTCATCGCTCATGTCTTCATCGATAAGCACCACACTGTCATCGACATTCAATTGCCGGGCGAGGTCTTGCAGGCGCTGTTTGAGTGCGCGTCGTTGTGCAATCTGTTGGTTTTTGGAGCTTGCCCAGGCGTGCTGAGCTTCGCGCAACTCATCCAGCAAATCGCTTTTGCTTTCGTACAGTCGGGCATTGCGCCTGAACTCGTTCGGGTAAGTGTCACGCAGGTATTTCTCCCAGAACGGCTGTTCGAGCATGTCGTTGATCAAGCCGTCGCCGGACTCCATCGCGATCACCGTATCGAAGGCCGTGTCGAGGGTCCTGGCGCTCACGCCGGCCAAGGGGCGATGCAACATCGACTCCGATTGCCACGGCAAACCGAGGCGTTGAGCCAGGCCGGTTTCGTAGGCAAGGTACACCTCCACCTCATCGGGATTGCCTTCACGGCCACCGAAATCGGCACGGGCAATGTCATCCACGCGCGCGAGGCGAGCGGCGCCTTTTGCCAGGCTCACCAGTTTGTTTTCGAGGACGGCGTTGGACGTCGACAAGGCATAGGCTTCGGAGGCGAGCACCTTGATGCCCATGTGGTTGAACACTTGAGCCCCGGCATCGGCGCAGGTGGTGGGCGCCTTGGCCATTTCGAACAATTCGTTGCGCAACGGGGTGTCCAGGTCGATGGCCTCGACCATTCGCCAGACCCGGCTGCTGAGCTGTTGGCGCAGTTCTCCGCCGGCCCGGTAATCGGCGGAGAGTGTCTGTTTCTGGATCAAGGCAAAGAAATCTTCGGAGCCAGGCTCGGTCATCAAATCGTGCCAGGCGTCCTCGCGGAAAGTGCCCAGCCCCCCGACCTCGGCACTCCACCAGACAGAGTCGTCCTTTGTCGGCCATTGAAGCATCGTGTCGGCGGCAGCCTCGGCATAGATCTGCTCGGGAGCGAGGCCGACCGAACGTCGATAGGCTTTGAACTTGATCAGGTTGGCCTCCGAAAGTCTCTTTGGAAACAAGCGGGTCCGCGCCACAAGAAAGGCGTCCTCCGAGCCAGACACGACAGTTGGAATGACGCTGAGCGGGTTCTCCTGCAGATCCAGAAAGAAGCCACGCGGTCGACGCCTGTTGGAGGGGCCGACAAGGCCCTCGGGCCAGGTGGTTGCTCCGGTATTGCTCAAACTCAGGATTCTCAGTTTGGGCATGCGTCCGACGTTCGGCAGCATGCCCAGCCGCGTGTTGTCATCGAGCCTGATGGTTTCCAGGTGAGTCAGGTTTCGCAGTTGCTCGACGGCCGACGGCGTCAATGTGATGTCGTTGTTCATCAGCCGCAACGTACGCAAGTAGTGCATCTTGCCGATGGTCTCGGGAAGTCGCGTCAACCCGCAGTTGCGGGCGCTCAGTTGACGCAGATGCGGGAAGTCGCTCAACAGGCCGGAGGATGTTTCGGAAAAGTTCGTGCGGTCCAGATTCAAGGTGCTGATCTGGTCGAGGTAATGCTTGATATCCGGCAGTTCCTTCCACCAGCGCTCGAGGTTGGGCACATCGAACTCAACAGACAGGTCCAGCGCATAACCGCCGTCGACCGTGGTACTGCGCTCACCGAACACGGTGGGTTTTCTTGAGAAACAATCGATGAGCCGCTCGGCAATGTGCAGCCCGCCACCGCGTAAGAACCCTTGTCGATCAGGCCCCCATGTCTCCGGTCGCTGGTATTGCCACCGATTGAGTATCACGCGCAGGTCATCGAGCTCTCGATCCAGCCTCGTCAGCGTCTGACGTCCTTGCTCTGGCGAACCCAGGGATCGAACGAAGGTAGCGACCTCTCGTTCGTTGAAGTGCGGGTACACATCCTGCACCCGTTCGGTGAGCGTGGCGGCAGTGATGGAGAAGCCGGGACCGCGCAACAGCATCATGTCTTCGTGGTTCGCCATCGGGCGGATCGGCGGGGCGGCGAGTGCGGTGCGACGTTCGGCCGGAGTATCGGTCCTGGCCATGACCCATTGCTTGAAAAACGCCCCTTGGCCTGGCCGATAGCCCAACTGCGCCTGCTTGTTTTTCGGCAACGCCGTGAGCACGGCTTCGAAAAAATCAGCGGCGTCGTGCAGTTTGTGGTTGTCGGCGTCCCAGACTTCGAACCGGTTGGCGTCGTCCATGACCAGCACCCGCACCGTCGCCGCATCGTGTGCACCCACGCTGCCGCGCAGTGGTCCGGCATCGTTGCCTTCACGCACCTCGATACGTAATTGCGCGAAGGTGTCGGTATGAATCCTGAGCGCATTCAGCACCAGGCTTTCGGTTTGCGCCACCCACTGCGCGCCGTCATGAAAGCCCTCGTACGCATGGTTGGTCCGGGCTTCGAAGGCGGCTTCACGGGCGCGGCTCTTTAGGCTCAACGGCAGGCGTCGTTCCTGGGTCATGCGCGTGAGGTCGGCCGCGTCGGAACTGTTCAGCAGCGTCTGTGCCGCGCGGGTCGGCAGCTCGGGGAATGTCTGGCGAATGAGTCGGACCTGCGGGTCGTCGGACGCTTCTGCACCTTGGTAAAGCTGATTGACGATGTCTGCGTTCAATCGATTGGCTTCGTCCGCCAGTCGATTGCGCAGGGCTTGCACCTGTTCACTTTTGGCGGTTGACCGACCGAGCATCGCTTGCAGCTCTTCTTCACTGAGAAACTCGACAAGCCTCGGCGCAAACTGTTCGCTCATGAGCTGCGACTGGCTGGTGGACAGTGTCTGCGCCTCGCTCGCCTCGGGATTGCCGTACTGGCGAAAGCGCCCGGTCATGTCGGCGTCTTCGTAAACCCTCAGCGCTTTATCCACAGGCCAGCCGTCCAGGTAAGTCGCCAGAGATTCAAACCACCAGGAGGCAGGGGCCAGAGCTTGACCTGTTCGAATCCGTTCAATGGCCTCGCGGGTCTGGCGCTGGATTTTCAAGCGTGTGAGGCTGTCGTCCAGTAGCGGTGGCGGGGTCGTGTTGTCGACGTACATCCGGCGCAGCGCAGCGTCGTCGGTGCCGCTGGCGATGCGCACATGGTCCAGTTCTGCGTCGCTGAAGCCGTCCACGGAATGGCCGAGGCGACGCATCAACGTCGGGCGCTGCCACGCTCGCGGGTTCTCGGCTTCGTGGGTCCAGGCGCCCAGGCCGTTATGTTTCAACTCGGGTAAATAGGCGTTGTCGCGGTGCGGGTGCTTGACGCGGTAGTTGCCGGTTTGCGGATCTTTTTGCACGGCATAGTGTTTGTCATCCAGCGGCAAAATGTCCTGGCCTTCGTGGGCATGGAGACCCAATGCGTCAGGTTTCGCTTTAGCGGGCAGTTTTACATCCGGCCTCTCATAAGGCTTGAGATCGGGATGCCAAAGCCGTGGTTCGCCATTGGGCAGAGCCACCGGTTTCATGCCTTCGATCAGCGGCGAAAGCTTCAGGCGCGCAACGTTGCCGATCTTCACCCCGGCGGCGAACGCTACCAACTGAATGACGTCAGTCACTACGCCGATGATGTGTTCGGCAGCTTCAGTCCACAGCCCCATGGTCATATCCAGGATGCCTTCGATGACGTCACTGGCCATCTGATACGCCGTGTAGACCATCATCAATTCACCCAGCCCCGGAACGAACGGCGTGACGACCATCAGCGCGACGTTGAAGATGTCCGAGACTATTTTCTTGAAGTTTTCCCACCAGGCCCATCGGGCATTGCTATCGCTATCGGCGGTGGACACGGCAATGTGTCGGGCGTCATTCAGGACTTTATTGAGCTTCTGCTGAAAGAGGTATTCCCAGAGTTCGCTTTGGATCGGTGCCGCCTTGAAATGCAGATTGGGTTTGTCGACGGGCACTTCCCGCCAGCTCGGGCCCTGCTCCAGCGGCGCTTTCTGATGCCATTTCACCTCGAACAGACGTTGCTGCAGCCCGCCGAAAAAATGCCCGCGCTCCGATTGATCGACGAACCGACTGAAGTACTGCTGGTAGGTCATGCCGGTGGATGAAACGACGTTGTTGTCGCGCAGCTGGCGCGTCAGTTCATTCATGAACGCGACGGTCGAGGGGTACTCTTTCAGTGGGTGCTCAGGGTCCTGGGGGACGTAAACAATCACCGGCGTCACCTCACGGATGTGTTGTTCCGGCCTGGGTGTGATCAACACGATTGCGCTCAGCGGGCTGTCGAGAATCGACAGTTCGGCAAATTGCATCACCCGGCCTTTACGGGTGAGGTTGCGCTGGCCATCAAGCATTTTCAGGATCAGGTCACTGGCCTCGGCGTCGATGTCGCCCTTCAGAACAGCCAATTGGGCGGCGGTTTTGAACGCGGCTTTCTCGCTCTCGACGATTTTTAACTTCAATAAACCTCGGGCGAGGCCGTCACTGGGCAGCAACTGTTCTTCGAGGTATTTCGTGTAGCGCGCGCCGATGTCCAGTTCGCGGCAGAGGTTCTGGAACTGGGCAATGGACATTTTGTGTTTGATCGGCAGGACGTCGAAGTGCCCGCGTGCGTCGGGCTGGCTGATAAAGACCGAGTCCGGTTCGCAGGTTTCGTGACGTGCGAAGTTGTGCAGGGCGGCGTCCAGCAATGAGACGGTTCGGGTAACAACACCGCCGGAGACGTCGAAGACATACCACGGGCGTGCTTTGGGTAAGTACAGATGCAGGAACGTGCGGGTGACATCGACATCGACGTTGAATTTTTTTTGCAGTGCGTCGGTGAGTAACGGTTTGGCGAACGTGTAAACGTCCTGCACTTCATCCATGAACCGGTCGACTGCATTCTGCGCGGACCAGAGGTCAAGATTGGCTTTTTGTAACGGCGCATGGTCGAAGTCTGTGACGCTTCGGACCCAATGTCCTGAAGCCGTTTGTGTGCGGCTCAGTTCATGAGCCCGTCGCACTGAAGCGCCTTTGAAAACGGGGTGGATACGGTTCTTGATGAACGCGTAATGGTGACCTTTATTGTCGTCGGCCACGAGTGACGGTAGCGCTGATATACGTCCGTGTAAGTCAGTCATGCTTTCAATAAACCTTGAGCATTAAGTGGAGTGACCAGCCTAACGCCCGAGGTTCAAAGTAAAAGTCTGAATTCCCGCTGCTTGAAACGCGTTCTTCCCGGCAAAGCATTGGAATTTTCAATGCCGAAAATAATTAATTACCACCATCGTTTTTCAGCGTCGTGCGACCTCCACGGGCAGGCATTGCGTATGTGTGCCCGGTTGCAGATACGGCGTGA
The DNA here is from genome assembly GCF_019946675.1 of Pseudomonas sp. BF-B-15. Lineage (NCBI taxonomy): Bacteria > Pseudomonadati > Pseudomonadota > Gammaproteobacteria > Pseudomonadales > Pseudomonadaceae > Pseudomonas > Pseudomonas sp. BF-B-15. Next base: position 5,180 of record NZ_JAGYFZ010000101.1, on the reverse strand, counting down.
GAATCGGTGCCATGCCCTTGAGCACTTGCACCGGCAGGGCCGAGGTGAACTTGAAGGCTTCGGCCGTGCGACCGGGTACGAATGCGGTCAACGTACCGAAGTGGCTATCGCCGATGTAAAACACAAAGGTGGCCGTGCGGTTGATCGACTTCGAACTCAAGATTCGCCCACCGGAACCAATGGCTTCGATGCGGTTGTCACCGGTCCCGGTCTTGCCGCCCATGGCCAGCGGCTTGCCATCGGGGGTGATGAAACTGCCGGAAACACGTTTGGCCGTACCCGCGTCCACCACGTGCGACAAGGCCTCGCGCATGGCCGTGGCCACTTCGGACGGCATCACCCGTTTACCCACATCCGGGTCGTTGATCAGCTTGGTTTCATAGGGCGTATTCGCCGCGAAATGCAGGCTGTCGATACGCAGCGTCGGCATGCGCACGCCGTCGTTGAGGATGGTGCCGATCAACTCCGCCAACGCGGCAGGTCGGTCGCCGGAACTGCCGATGGCGGTGGCCAGCGAGGGCACCAGGTGATCGAACGGATAGCCGACTTTCTGCCAGCGCGCGTGAATGTCGAGAAACGCCTCGATCTCCAGCATGGTGCGGATGCGGCCATCACGGGCACCCTTATGCTTGCTTTTGAATAGCCAGCTATAGACTTCCTGGCGTTCAAACTGACTGGCCTTGACGATTTCGCTCCACTTGGCGTCAGGATGATTCAACAAATAACCGATCAGCCACAACTCCAGCGGGTGGACCTTGGCGATGAAGCCCTGGTCCGGCAAATCGTAGATGCCTGGGCTGTAATTTTCGTAAAGCCGTTGCAGGCGTTCGTCCGTGAGTTTCTCGGTGAGCTTGGCGCCTGAGAGGTGCGAGCGCACGAAGGTGTTGAAGCTTTCCTGACTGGCTTGCGGCAACAGGTAGCGATGCACCGCAGCCATGCGAATCGGCGTCGGGCGCATGCTGTCGAGGAAGGTTTCGAGCCGTGCCTGGGTGTCCTTGTTTTTGTAGCGCTTCCAGAACTTCAGCAGGAACGAAGTGCCCTCGCGGTCGGCGAACTCGGCCAGGTATTCCTGGCGCCGAGGATCGCGGTCGTCCCCAAGCAGAGCAGCGCTGTTGTTCGGGCCGGAGTAGGTGGTGTAGCGCACCAGATCGCGCATCAGCCGAATGAACGGCAGGTTGATCGATTCGCGCAGGGCATCGCGCAAGGTCGGTATGCGACCGTTGTCTTCCTTGCGGAAGTTGACGAAGGTATGCAACCCGCCGCCGGTAAAAAAGGCTTCGCCGGGGCTGGCCGAGTATTTGCGGTCCAGCGCGGCGCTGAGCATGGCCGACAGGTTGTGGTCCTTGTTCTCGATCAGGTAATCGACGGCCCAGCGGCTCAGGCGGTCCTGATCCGGGACGTCGACTTTCTTCAGTTCCGGGACGGTCATTTCGGCGTACTTGTCGTGCAGCTCGGCAATGATTTGCAGGTAAGTCGTCAGCACCCGCATTTTCGCGGTGGAGCCCAATTCCAGTTTGCTGCCTTCGTTGATATCGAATGGCTGATCGGTGCTGTCGGTTTGCACGCGCACCCGCGAACCGTCCGGGGTCAGTTCGAACAGCGTGAAGCTGTAGCGCACTTGCGTGGTGCTGGTGGGCGTGAGCAGGCGTTCGCCCATCAAACCGATCTGCGTTGCAAACGCCGGGTCGGCCAAGTGCTTGAGGTACTCGGTGACCTGGGTTTGCAGTTCGCCTTGCAGGGTGCTGGTGGCCGAGAGATCGAGGCGGTCGAGGTCGTACAGCGGACGATTGAGCAACCCGCCCAGGCGACTGCGCGCCACGCTGATGCCTTTGTTGGTTTCGATCGGTTGAATGGTCGGCTGGGTCTGCCAGTCGCGATAGGTCACTTTGCTGGCCAATGCGGCGGCGGCGAACGGCGCGTCGATCACAAAGTTTTGCGCCAACAGGCGAATGTGGCTGTCGGTGAGGTCGGCCAGCTCATCGCGGCCCTTGGTCAGGTAGTGGGAAGGGCGGCGCTGGGCAATCATCAACGACAGCATTTCACGCAGGGCCAGGCCTTTTTCCGCCATGGCCTTTGGATCCGTGTCGGTACTGGCCAGCCGTTCGTTGGCCTTGTTGAAATCGGCGCCGTACCAGACACGCAAACCTTCGGCCATGCCGTGCACTTCCCCGTGGCCGGGCACGGCGGACAGGGGCACGCTGTTGAGGTAATCACGCACCACGTTCTGGCGCGCCGCAAGCGTTTCCGGCCCGGCCTGATAGGCGCGCACGCTGGCGGAAATCATCTGGCGGATTTTTTCCCCGCCGGACACGGTCAAGCCGTCGGGCGAGTGTCGATACTTCTCGAGTTGCGTCGCGAGGGTACTGCCGCCCGCCGATTGGCCAGGCATGTGCAGCATTTTGGCGACCTGCGACCACGCCGCCATGCCGAAGCGTGGCCAATCCACGGCGGGGTTGGCCCGGGGCTGACGAGGATCGAGCAGGAAGCGGTTTTCGATGAACAGCAAACTGCTGACCACCACCGGCGGAATCGCGTCAAAGCTTGAATAGAGCTGCTGCGGGTATTTGTACTGATAAAGCGGCGCCGCATGGCAATCGGTGATCGACAATCCTGCCTGGATCTTTTCCGCATAGGGCACGAAAAAGCCTTTGTCGGTGTAGTCCATCAACGGTTGGGAGAAGCGGGTCTGTGCCGCAACGACGTAGTCGCGCTTGATCAGGCGCGGCAGGAATTCACCCAGAGAGCTGTAGCCCAGACGCAAGTCAAAAGGGCCGGCCCCTGGATAGCGAATGGAGTCGCTTGGGCCTGGCTTCAGTTCGTAACTCAGGGTAGCGGCATATTTGCTGGCTTCCCGGGATTGAAACTTCGAGGTACGCATTTCCCTGACAGCGGCCAACCCCAGAGCAATCAGGATAATCAACACCAGCAACCAAAACGCCTTCCACCCGTGTTTGGTACGACTACGACGGGGTTTTTCGGGGATAGGCGCTTCATCCACACGTTCAGTCGGGACCACAGTTTTACTCGTATCGGTTTGCCATAACGCGCCCATAGTCGACTGATCCATTCACGCAGATTGATCGGACTTGTTTGAAGCTTAGACGGTGGATGCTGCCGGTGAAAAAATTGTGAACACCCGGATATCGAATATTCACCCTGACGAGGGATGAGCGAATGTTCTTTTTGCAGGGGGCTGGCTTGTTGGCGATGGCGGTTTCACGGGCGCCATCGCCGGCAAGCCAGCTCCTACAGGAGGGCCGTACTAGAGCCATCGCCACGTAAATGCTGCCTAGGTAGGGGCATGACGATGCACCAATGCTGTGCAATACTCCGTGCCGTTTTAACGGTAAAAATTCCTACAAAAAGTCAGGTAATGCGCCTCCAAAAACCACGTTTTCTCCGAGAGTTCTCGCTGAATATTGTGGGTTGTAGAGTGAAATATCCTGATGGAGTCTTTTTAGACTGCACGTCCCGCTGATCTTGGAGGGTTTTGCCCTGCAGGACGGTTCTGCCCACGAAGCAGGTCCGGTTTCAGGCAAGCAATGGCTTATCGGTCAGCGCTTCGACACTCGGTGGTCATATCCAATAACAAGACGAGGTTGTACCCCTATGCCAGTCGGCAATCACCTGCCCCACGGCGAGACCGCTCAGGGCGGCCCGCTTAAACGCGAACTCGGCGAACGGCATATTCGCTTGATGGCACTCGGTGCCTGTATCGGCGTCGGTCTGTTTCTCGGTTCGGCCAAGGCCATCGAAATGGCTGGCCCGGCAATCATGCTGTCTTACATCATCGGCGGTCTGGCGATCCTGGTGATCATGCGCGCCCTCGGCGAAATGGCTGTGCACAACCCGGTCGCCGGCTCCTTCAGCCGTTATGCCCAAGACTACCTTGGCCCGTTGGCGGGCTTCCTGACTGGCTGGAACTATTGGTTCCTGTGGCTGGTGACCTGTGTCGCGGAAATCACCGCAGTGGCGGTGTACATGGGCGTCTGGTTTCCCGAGGTCCCGCGCTGGATCTGGGCACTCGCCGCGTTGGTCAGCATGGGCTCGATCAACTTGATCGCCGTAAAGGCCTTCGGTGAATTCGAATTCTGGTTCGCCCTGATCAAGATCGTCACCATCATTGCGATGGTGATCGGCGGCGTCGGCGTGATCGCGTTCGGTTTCGGTAACGACGGCGTGGCGTTGGGGATTTCCAATCTCTGGGCTCACGGCGGCTTCATGCCGAACGGCGTGCAAGGCGTGTTGATGTCCCTGCAAATGGTGATGTTCGCCTACCTCGGCGTCGAGATGATCGGCCTGACCGCCGGTGAAGCGAAGAACCCGCAGAAGACCATTCCAAACGCGATCGGCTCGGTGTTCTGGCGGATTCTGCTGTTCTACGTCGGCGCGCTGTTTGTGATTCTGTCGATCTACCCGTGGAATGAAATCGGCACCCAGGGCAGTCCGTTCGTGATGACCTTTGAGCGTCTGGGTATCAAGACCGCCGCTGGCATCATCAACTTCGTGGTGATCACCGCTGCACTGTCGTCCTGCAATGGCGGCATTTTCAGTACGGGGCGCATGCTCTATAGCCTGGCGCAGAATGGCCAGGCTCCGGCCGGTTTTGCCAAGACGTCGAACAACGGGGTGCCCCGTCGTGCGCTGTTGCTGTCGATTTTCGCCTTGTTGCTGGGGGTGCTGCTCAATTACCTGGTGCCTGAAAAAGTCTTCGTCTGGGTGACGGCCATTGCTACTTTCGGCGCGATCTGGACTTGGGTGATGATCCTGCTGGCCCAGCTCAAGTTTCGCAAAGGCCTGAGCGCCAGCGAACGGGCCGGGTTGAAATACAAGATGTGGTTGTACCCGGTGAGTTCGTATCTGGCACTGGCGTTTTTGGTGTTGGTGGTTGGGTTGATGGCGTACTTCCCGGACACTCGGGTGGCGCTGTATGTGGGGCCGGCGTTTTTGGTGCTGCTGACGGTGTTGTTTTATGTGTTCAAGCTGCAGCCGACTGGTGTGTCGCAAGGTGCGGTGCGTTCGGCTTCATAGGGGGGGAAGATCCGTTGCTGCGGTGACGGCGGCTGGCGGTTTCGCCCTTACGGCGAGTCCCTTTTCCAAACGCCGAAAAGGAACCAAAAGGCTTTGCCCCTGACGTACGGTGGCTCGCTAATGCTCGCCATGCCCTCGCTCCGGTCCTG
>NZ_JAGYFZ010000100.1:0-20999 GCF_019946675.1 Pseudomonas sp. BF-B-15 | reverse complement strand
ACATCAATGTAGGCTGACAAACCGCTATCGCGAGCAGGCTCGCTCCCACAGTTTATTTTGCGTTTAACCTTCCCGAATCAGGCGCCGAAACCACCGTCGATGGTCAGGCTGGCACCGGTGATGTACCCGGCTTCCGGGCCTGCAAGATAAGCGACGAAGCTGGCGATTTCTTCAGCTTTACCATAACGACCCACAGCCATCAGCGGGATCAGGCTTTCGGCGAAGTCGCCGCTGGCCGGGTTCATGTCGGTGTCGACCGGGCCCGGTTGCACGTTATTGATGGTGATGCCCCGTGGCCCAAGGTCGCGTGCCAGGCCTTTGGTCAGGCCGACCAGTGCCGCTTTGCTCATGGCGTACGGGCCACCGCCGGCGAAGGGCATGCGGTCGGCGTTGGTGCTGCCGATGTTGATGATGCGACCGCCTTCGGTCATGTGTTTCGCGGCGGCCTGGGTGGCGATGAACACGCTGCGTACGTTGATCGCCAACGTCTGGTCGAAGTCTTCGAGTTTGAAATCTTCCAGTGGGGCAACGGCCAGCACGCCAGCGTTGTTGACCAGGATGTCCAGGCGACCGAAGGCTTTGACGGTGGCGCTCACCGCATCGCGAATCGCCTCGGCGTCGGCACTGTCAGCCTTGATGGCCAGTGCTTTGCCGCCGTTGGCGGTGAGGCTGTTTTGCAGTTCTTCGGCCTTGGCCGTGGAGCTTACGTAGGTGAAGGCAACCGTCGCGCCTTCAGCGGCCAGGCGTTTGACGATGGCTGCGCCGATGCCGCGGGACCCGCCTTGAATCAAAGCCACTTTGCCGCTGAGGTTCTGAGTAGTCATGTCGATCTCCAAAGTCGCCGTGGCGAGATGCCGCGGTTGATGGAGCCTAGTATTGATTCAGGATTACAGGCTGTGTAGACGGTAATTGCGATAGTCTGTGTAAACCAAAAGTTTATAGTGGCGCTTATGGAAACCTTCAGCAGTATCGAATGCTTCGTGCGCAGCGCCGAAGTCGGCAGCTTTGCCGAGGCCGCGCGACGCCTGAGCCTGACCCCGGCGGCGGTGGGCAAGAGTGTGGCAAAACTTGAGGCGCGGCTCGGTGTGCGGCTGTTTCAGCGCAGCACCCGTAGCCTGACGCTGACCGAGGCCGGCCATCTGTTTCTCGGCGAAGTCAGTTCCAGCCTGCACACGATCCAGAATGCCGTGGCCAATCTCGCGAGCGCCGAAGGGCGGCCGGCGGGAACGCTGAAAGTCAGCATGGGCACGGTGTTCGGACGGTTGTATGTGGTGCCGTTGCTGGGCGAGTTTCTGAGGCGGTTTCCGGCAATCAATCCGGACTGGCATTTTGATAACCGCCAGGTCGATCTGATTGCACAAGGGTTCGATGCCGCGATTGGCGGTGGATTCGAGCTGCCGCAGGGCGTGGTCGCGCGCAAGCTGACACCGGCGCATCGGGTGTTGGTGGCATCAGCCGAATATCTGGCGGGGCGCGAAATGGTCGTTGAACCGGATGATCTCAAGCATCACGACGGGATTCTGATTCGGTCGCCGCAGACGGGGCGAGTGCGCTCCTGGCAATTGACCAGCCGCACCCAGCAACACAGCCCTTTGACGCTAAAGGCGCGGATGACCATGAGCGATTCCGAAGCGGCGTGTGCGACGGCGGTTCAGGGGTTGGGGATCGCGTTGGTGAGCATGCCGTTCGCTTCCGGTTATCTGGAAGCCGGGACGTTGCAGCGGGTATTGCCGGACTGGTTTGTCGACGATGGCAACATTTCCATTTACTACGCTGAGCACAAATTGTTGCCGGGCAAGACGCGGGCGTTTGTGGATTTCATTATTGAGCAGTTTGCGGAGCAGGGGTTGGCATCGCGGTTTAGTGCGGTTTGAGTCTGGCTTGATACCGAGTCGGCCCTTTCGCGGGCAAGCCTCGCTCCTACAGGGATCACACGTTTTCTGTAGGAGCGAGGCTTGCCCGCGAAGAACGATAACGCGGTCTACCGCCCAAACCGCCCCGGCCAGCCAATGATGTGTTTCGGCCGAGGCGTCGCATACTTCCTTACCTTCGACGTCGACAACCCCAATCGCACCAGCGACTCGGCAATCGTCACCGCCGCCGTCACGCCATCTACGACCGGCACCCCGGTGCGCTGACGAATCTGCTCGTCCAGCCCGGCCATCCCGCCGCAACCGAGGCAAATCACCTCGGCCTTGTCTTCCAGTACTGCCAATTCCGCCTGACGAACAATCGCCTCAAGCGCCCGTTGCGGATCGGATTCCAACTCCAGCACCGCCAGGCCACTGGCCCGCACGGATGCGCAACGGTCCCACAGCCCTGAGAGTTTCAGCCGATCCTCAATCAACGGCACGGTACGGTCCAGCGTAGTGACCACCGAATAGGCATGACCGAGGAACATCGCCGTGCTGGCGGCAGCGTCGGTGATGTCCACCACCGGTACGTTGAGCAGTTCCTGCAACCCTTCGCGACCGTGCTCGCCGTAACCGGCCTGAATCACCGCATCGAAAGGTTGATCGTAGGACATCACTCGATCCATCACGGCGATGGCAGCCAGGTAGCTTTCGAAATTGCCTTCGATGGAGTCGGCGCCGAAGTGCGGTGTCAGGCCGATGATTTCGGTGCCTGGCGCGGCCACGGCTTGAGCCGAACGGGCGATGGCCTGGGTAATGGATTCGGTGGTGTTGACGTTGACCACGAGAATTCGCATGGAAAGTCCTTATAGCGGGGTGGTTCTGCGGCCCGACGGTGCCGGGCCGTCATGGGGTTAATGGCTGACGTTATCGACCGCGATGGCTTCGCCGCTGACATCCGCGTAGTGCGGCTGTCGCTTGGCGATGATCAGGTACAGCATCCCGGCGATCCCGGCACCGATCAGCCAGGAGAACGGCGATACGAGATGGAAACCCGGTACCAGCGCCAGGACGATGGCGATCAGCGCTGCAGGAATGAACGCCGCCACCGCACGTAAATTGACGCCTCGGCTGTAGTAATAAGCGCCGTCGGGATCTTCGCTGTACAACTGCGGCACGTTGATCTGACCTTTTCGTACAAGCCAGTAGTCGACCATGATCACCCCGTACAACGGGCCGAGCAGGGCGCCGAGGCCGGACAGGAAATACACGATCACCAACGGGCTGTTGTAGAGGTTCCACGGCAGGATCAGCACGGCGATGGTCGCGCTGATCAGCCCGGCACGGCGGAAGGTCAGGTATTTCGGTGCCAGGTTGCTCAGCACGAAGGCCGGGGCGACGAAGTTGGCCATGATGTTCACCGCCACGGTGACGATGAGGAAGGCCAGGCAACCGAGGACCAGGAAGAAGGTATTGGGGATCGACGCGATGATTTCCGTCGGGCTTTCGATGATCCGGCCATTGATCTGAAATTGCGCACCGCAGAGCAGGACAGTGATGCCGGCGAACACCAGAATGTTCACCGGCAGGCCCCAGAAATTTCCGACCTTGATCGTCTTGCGGCACGGCGAAGAGCGGGCGAAGTCGCAGAAGTTGAGGATCAGCGTGCCGTAGATCGCCAGCCACAACGCGCCACCGGCAAAAATGTTGCGCCACATCTCGCCGCCGGTGAGCGGCTCACGGATCGACCACGCGATGGTCGCGTTGGCCTGGGTGTACATCCACGCGGCCAGGGCGGCGACGGTCAGCAGAATCACCGGACCGGCGAACGCTTCATAGCGCCGCACCATCTCCATGCCGTAGGCAAGAATCGCCAGTTGTACCAGCCAGATCGCGACGAAACACACCCAGCCCAGGCTCGACAGACCGAGTATCGAGTTGTGGTCGTAGTCGGCGAATCCCGGATGCACCGCCGTCAGCAGCACGCGAAACACCACCGAGGCGAGGTACGTCTGAATACCGAACCAGGCGATGGCGATAACGGCGCGGATCAATGCAGGAATTTGCGCCCCATGGATACCGAAACTGATCCGGCTGATGACCGGAAACGGCACACCGGTTTTCTGGCCCATGTAGCCGGAGAGGTTCATGAAGCAATACACCAGCGCCGCGCCGATCCCGAGCGACAACAGAATCTGCCAGCCGCCCAGACCTAACGCATACAGTCCGATGGCGAAGGAGTAGTTGGCGATGTTGTGAACGTCGTTGGTCCACAGGGCAAAAATGCTGTAACGGCCCCAGCGTCGGCCTTCGGCCTTGGTCGGCGCCAGGTCTTTGTTGTGCAGGCGCGGGCTGAGCACCACGGGGTCTTGAAACGTTTGAACGGGGGAAGAGGAGGGCAGATCCAGCGCGATGTTGTTATTGGAGAGGCTAGTACGCATTCCGGCAGGCTCCGAGCTTGGCGTCGCGATGACTGTGCATGAGCGTGGGCTCGACAAATCTTCGTCGCGGACAACCAGCATCATTGGTTACGGGGCATCTGCAGCCTGTACGGGATAGGGCGCTTCAGGCTTGCGGATCTAAAGTGTGTGTATGTTTTGAAGTGATTGTATACAAAACATGTATGCACTTAAGCCAGATCCATGCCAGTCAGCGATCTATAAAATTCACCGGTAATTTCGTTTTGTTATCTGTAATTGGTAAGTGACTGAAATAAAGACGATATAAATTGACCGGTTGAACAGGTATTTATTTTTCGGCGGGATTCGCGGAGGTGTGAACGAGGGGGTGTCAGGCGGGATGAATGTAACTTTTCAGGGCGCAGAAACGAAAAGTGCACACATAAATGGCACCTAAGGTGACATTCGTGTGTACACATTTATTCAGGTCGCGATACCTGTAGGAGCCGGCTTGCTGGCGATTGCGATCTTTCAGTCAATGCAGCTGTGACTGACACACCGCTATCGCCAGCAAGCTGGCTCCTACAGGGGGGCTTGCTGTATGGGATCAGGCTTTTGACTTGCTGATGATATTCCCCGCATGCAACCCGCATTCTTTCTGCGTCGCCTCTTCCCACCACCAGCGACCTTCACGCTCGTGCTGGTTCGGCAGCACCGGGCGGGTGCACGGTTCGCAGCCGATGCTGATGAAGCCGCGTTCATGCAGGCTGTTGTACGGCAGCTCGAGCATGCGGATGTAGCCCCAGATCTCTTCGCTGGTCATTTGCGCCAGCGGATTGAATTTGTACAGGGTGCGTTCCGGGGTGGAGAAGGCGGTGTCGATTTCCAGCACCGCGACGGCGCTGCGGGTGCCAGGGCTCTGGTCCCGACGCTGGCCGGTGGCCCAGGCGGTCACGCCCGAGAGCTTGCGGCGCAGCGGCTCGATCTTGCGGATGCCGCAGCACTCGCCATGGCCGTCCTTGTAGAAGCTGAACAGGCCTTTTTCCTTCACGAACGGTTCGAGTTTCGTGTAGTCCGGCGACACCAGTTCGATGTCGATCTTGTAGTGCTCGCGCACTTGATCGATGAAGCGGTAGGTCTCGGGGTGCAGGCGGCCGGTGTCGAGGCTGAACACTTTGACGTTCTTGTTCAGCTTCCAGGCCATGTCCACCAGCACCACGTCTTCGGCGCCGCTGAAAGATATCCACAGGTCATCGCCGAACTCGGCAAACGCGAGTTTCAGGATGTCCTGGGCGGATTTGTTGGCATAGGTCGTGGCGAGTTCCACGACATCGAACGATGGGCTCATCAGGGCGGCTTCCTACAGGTCGGTGGCGCTGGGCGCTCTATATGGATCTGATGGTAACAAAATCCTGCAACCACTGGCGCGCCCTCTGCGTTGCGCAGGTCAGTGCGAGTCGCTAGAGTTCGGCAGTCCTTTTGCTCGCTCGACTCAATAATCAATACAAATGGGAGTGTCTTGTGGAAATTGCCTGTCTGGATCTTGAAGGTGTGCTGGTCCCGGAAATCTGGATCGCCTTCGCCGAAAAAACCGGAATCGAATCCCTCAGGGCCACCACTCGGGATATTCCCGACTACGACGTGCTGATGAAGCAGCGCCTGCGGATTCTTGATGAGCATGGCCTGAAACTCACCGACATCCAGGAAGTGATCGCCACATTGAAGCCGCTGGACGGTGCCATCGAGTTCGTCAACTGGCTGCGTGAGCGCTTTCAGGTGGTGATTCTGTCGGACACGTTCTACGAGTTCTCCCAACCGCTGATGCGCCAATTGGGTTTCCCGACCTTGCTCTGCCATCGTCTGATTACCGACGATGCCGGGCGGGTGACGAGCTATCAGTTGCGTCAGAAAGATCCGAAACGTCAGTCGGTTCTGGCGTTCAAGAGTCTTTATTATCGGGTGATTGCGGCGGGGGATTCCTACAACGACACCACGATGCTGGGCGAGGCGGATGCGGGGATTCTGTTCCATGCGCCGGATAACGTGATTCGCGAGTTCCCGCAATTCCCGGCGGTGCATACGTTTGAGGACTTGAAGCAGGAGTTCATCAAGGCTTCGAATCGGGCGTTGAGTTTGTAGGCGTTTTCTAGGACGCCTTCGCGGGCAAGCCTCGCTCCTACAGAGGGCGGTGATCACCTGTAGGAGCGAGGCTTGCCCGCGAAGCTTTCAAAGGTTTTGCAGGGTATCGAGCAACACCTTCACCTTGGTGATCGACTCCTGATACTCGGCCTGCCACTGCGAATCCGCAACGATCCCGCCGCCGCCCCAGCAACACACCTGCCCATCCTTGACCAGCAAGCTGCGAATCGCGATTGAACTGTCCATCTCGCCGCGCACATCCAGATACAGCAACGAACCGCAATACAAACCACGCCGGGTCGGCTCCAGTTCATCAATGATCTGCATCGCGCGAATCTTCGGCGCCCCGGTAATCGAACCGCCGGGGAAGCTGCCAGCGATCAGGTCCAGCGCATCCCGGTCATCTGCCAGTTCGCCGGTCACGCTGCTCACCAGATGATGCACATTCGGATAGCTTTCGAGACTGAACAACTCCGGCACCCGCACCGAGCCAATGCGGCACGTACGGCCGAGATCGTTGCGCAGCAGGTCGACGATCATCAGGTTTTCTGCGCGATCCTTCGGGCTGGCCAGGAGTTCGGCGGCGTTCGCCGCATCTTCGGCTGCGTTCTGGCCACGAGGGCGAGTACCCTTGATCGGGCGGGTCTCCACGTGGCGGTCGCTGACTTTGACGAAGCGCTCCGGCGACAGGCTCAGCACTGCGCCACCGTCGGGCAGGCGCTGGAAACCGGAGAATGGCGTCGGGCACGCCGCGCGCAACGCGCAGTACGCGGCCCACGGATCACCTTGGCACTTGGCGCGGAAGCGTTGGGCAAAATTGACCTGGTAGCAGTCACCGGCCTGAATGTATTGCTGGATACGTTCTATCGCCTGGCGATAGTCATCAGCGCTCAGGTCGGCGCTCATCGGTGCCTTGAGCTTGAACGATTCGATCATTTCAGCCACGGGATGACTGAACAGCGTGATCAGGCGTTGACGTTCGCTGTCGATCAGCGACGGGTGGAACACCAACTGACTGGTCATCCGTTGGTGATCGCTGATCAGTGCCCAGTCGTAGAGCCCGAAACGCGCATCCGGCAATTGCAGATCGTCCTGTGCCTGGCTCGGCAGGTTTTCCAGGTGGCGGCCGAAATCGTAGCTCAGGTAGCCGATCAGGCCACCGGCGAAGGGCAGGTCAGGTGCCAGCGCCGCCTCACCGAGTCGTGTCAGATTGTCGCGAAGGCGTTGCAGGAAATCGCCACCGCTTTCGTCAGGCATTACCGCCAGTTGTTCCAGTGGCCAGGCACTGAGCAGGTCATAACGCCCGCGATCAGCCGTTGGCCGGCCACTGTCGAGCAGCACGGCGCCGGGGGCATGACGGATCGCCGCGAAGTACTCGGCGGGGTTGGCGCGATAGGGCAGCGGATGTACGGAACAGGTCAGCATGGGCGGGGCAGATCAGCCATCGAGGCGGGGGTGGCGATTGTAGTCCCCTCGGGGAATTGCTCCTAGAGGGGATGTCGGGGATTGGCAGATTGGAGGCAGGGTCAAGAGCTGTGGTGGTCGACGGTCAGCCATCGCGAGCAGGCTCGCTCCCACATGGGATCGCATACTCCTGTGGGAGCGAGCCTGCTCGCGATGGGCGCGACTCGGTCCCGGATCAACCCTCAACCGCAGGAATATGCCCGAACATCTCCTGCACAAACGCCATGCGTTCCTCCACGGTCTCGGTAATCCCGCGTGCTTTCAATTCTTCCAGCCGCGCCTCGACCGCATGGGTGCGCAACGTCAGGCCGCAATCATTGGCGATCTGGATGTTCAACCCCGGCCGGGCATTCAGCTCAAGAATCAGCGGGCCTTTCTCCTGGTCCAGCACCATGTCGACTCCGATGTAACCCAGTCCGCACAGCTCGTAACAGCCGGCGGCGAGTTTCATGAAGCCGTCCCAGTAGGGCAGTTGCACACCGTCCACCGCGTTGGTGGTGTCCGGGTGCTTGGCGATGATGTTGTTCAGCCAGGTGCCGCGCAGGGTCAGGCCGGTGGCGAGGTCGACACCGACGCCGATGGCGCCCTGGTGAAGGTTGGCCTTGCCGCCGGACTGGCGCGTCGGCAAGCGCAACATCGCCATGACCGGATAGCCCATCAACACGATGATGCGAATGTCCGGCACGCCTTCGTAGCTGATGCTTTTGAAGATCTGGTCTGGGATCACGCGGTATTCGATCAGTGCGCGGTCACGGTGGCCGCCCAGCGAATACAGGCCGGTGAGGATGCTGGAGACATGGTGCTCGATTTCCTCATGACTGATGATCTTGCCGGACACCGTGCGGTAACGCCCCTCGAAGCGGTCGGCAATGACAATGATGCCGTCGCCACCGGCGCCCTGGGCCGGTTTGATCACGAAATCGCTGCGCCCGCCGATGATTTCGTCGAGGTTGTCGATTTCCTTCTCGGTGGAAATCACGCCATACAGTTCCGGCACATGGATGCCGGCGGCGATGGCGCGCTCCTTGGTGATGATCTTGTCATCGACAATCGGGTACAGGCTGCGCTTGTTGTACTTGAGCACGTAGTCCGCGTTGCGCCGATTGATCCCCATGATGCCCCGGGCTTCCAGGGCTTTCCAGGTCTTCCAGAAGCCGAACATCAGGCGTCAGCCTTCTTCAGGAAAGCCTTGAAACGCACCAGTTCGGTCAGGCGGTAGCCGCGATAACGACCCATCGCCAGCATGAAGCCCACCAGGATCAGCAGGATTGCCGGGAAGGTGAACACGAAGTAAACCAGCTCCGGCACGCTCATGATCAGGTGCGCCAGGGACGCAGCGAACAACGTGCCGATGGCCACTTTCATCGCATGCCCGGAGCCGCGTTCTTCCCAGGTGATCGACAGGCGTTCGATGGTCATGGTCAGAATCACCATCGGGAACAGCGCCACGGACAACCCGCGTTCCAGGCCCAGCTTGTGGCTGAACAGGCTGATCGCCGCGATCAGCACCACCACAAACGTCAGCACCACCGACAGCCTCGGCAGCATTTGCAGCTTCAGGTGTTCAAGGTAGGAGCGCAGCGACAGCCCCAGCGCCGTGATGATGGTGAACAGCACGATGCCGAACCCGAGCTGGGTTTCGCGGAAGGCGAGGGCGATCAGCACCGGGGTAAAGGTGCCGAGGGTCTGCAGGCCGATCAGGTTGCGCAGGATCAGGATCACCAGCACGCCGATCGGGATCATCACCATGATCATGAAAGTCTGCTGGGTTTGCAGCGGCAGGCCGTACAGCGAGTATTCGAGGAAGTTGGCGTCGGTATTTTCGTCGGTCAGCTTGGCCAGGCGAATGGCGTTCATTTCGCTGTTGTTCATGCTGAAGGTGACAGTGGCCTTCTTGCCGCCATCGACGGTGATCAGGTTTTCGTCGCCGGTCCACCACAACAGGCGGTCGGTCGGCAGGCCTTGCTCGCCGGTTTCCGGGTTGAAATATAGCCAGTCGGTGCCGTTGAAGCTGCGCAACCAGAGTTCCGGGGTTTGCGGCTGGTCGGCCACCAGGCGGATGGTGTGGACCTTTTCCACCGGCACGTGGGCGATGGACAGGACCAGTTCAACGATTTTGGCCTTGTGCCCGCTGGACGGATCGCCGCCCAGCAACAGTTTCACGTTGTCGTCGTTGACGTTGTTGACCCGCTTGATCGCTTCGCCGATGAAGGTTTCGACGTCGGCCGAGTGCTGGCGGATCGGCGCGAGCAAGGCTTCGGCAGCAACTTTTTCCGCGCCTTCGACGGCGATGCTGTCGCGGAAGGTCGGGCCTTTGACCTTGGATTTTTCACCGGTGTAGCGCTTGGTCAGCACCAGGCGGTAATAAAGGGTCTGGTTGCCTTTGGCCCGGCGTGCCGACCAGGTCACCTTGCGGTTGCCGTCGATACGGTTCACGGCCACGCCATAATTATTGGAGATGAAGCTTTCGTTGAGGCTGACGAAATCACGGCTCAGCGGTGGCACGAACATCTGGATCTTGACCGGGTCTTTGGCACTGGCGACGAACTCGACCTTGGCGTCGATGTTCCACAAGTCGTCGGTGGCGTCTTCGGTCACGGGAATGCCGAGCACGAAGATCTGATAGGCCGTAACTGAAATGCCCAGCACCACCAGGATGGCGATCAGCATTTTCAGATGGAGGGTAAGAGAGCGCATTGGAATTACTCTGCGGTATGAGCGTCGGTGGCGCAGGCGGGTTTGCCAGCAGCGTATTTAAGACTGGGGTCGACCAGCGCATCAAAGCGCTTGAGCGCTTCGGAGCCGATCAGGAGCGGGTATTGGAAAGCGCTGCGGTCGGTAAGGTTCACTTCGATACTGCGTAACGCCGAGCCCATGCAGATATCCAGCTCGATCACCGGACGGGCGGTGTACTTCTTGCCTTCTTCCGGGTCGTAGTCGCCGGCACGGCGCTTGATCTTGCTGACGCGGGCCAGTGGTCGTTCGATCGGGTGCGAGTGAGCTGCGTCGATCGCCAGATAGAAGCGCACCCAGGACTCGCCATTGCGTTTGAAGCGTTTGATGTCGCGGGCGCTCAGGGAGGCGGTTTTCGCCCCGGTGTCGAGTTTGGCCGCGACTTCCAGATTGATGCCGTCCAGCGAGGCGTACTCGTTGAGGCCGTACACGGTTTTTTCCCCCGCCGCGGCGACACCGGGCAGGCAAAGCAGATAAAGGAAGGTGGGGAAGGGCTTGAGTCTCATAAATCCTGGTGCGCAGCGGTCCGTGTTTCGATTCAAGGCCCTGGCATCGCTGCGCAAGCTCCCTCGTATGCCTATCAACTATTTGTGACAGTTCGTGCAGATGTCACAAACAAATGCGGGCGGCATTCTAGCACGGTGGTTTTATGGCGCCAGCGCTGGGCTCTTGGGTTTGGTGTTTGGGTGATGGGGGGGATATCCGTTATTTGGGTGATGGCGGGGATTGGTTTCGCCCTTACGGCGAGTCACTTTGGAAAAGCCCCAAAGTAACCAAAGGGCTCTTGCCCCTTTCGTTCGGTGGCTCGCTAAGGCTCGCCATACCCTCGCTCCGGTCCTGCTCCGTGGGCCCGCCGCGATCGGCCATCCTTGGCCGTGCGCGGCTAACCCGGCATCCATGCCGGGTTGCCCACTGCGCAGAACCTGCGCTCGGCCTCTCGAGGGGGCGACTACCGCCACAGCCGCCGAGGCGGCCTGAAAGCCGACCTGGCTCATTTTGCGTACGCGTTCTCTCATTCCGGATATGTACACCGAACCCCTGTAGGAGCCGGCTTGCTGGCGATGGCGTCTGTTCAGGCGATAAATGCGTCGACTGATACACCGCTATCGCCAGCAAGCCGGCTCCTACATGGGATTGGGTTCACACGGTCGAAATTGTAGGAGCCAGCTTGCTGGCGATGGACGTAAACGATGACGCGGGCTGTCTGGATAAACGCGGTGTCTGGGCGTTTTTCGCCGGCAAGCCGGCTCCTACAGGGAATCGCGTTTGCTTTTGATTTTCACCACTCATCAGGCCGAGCGTTAGCTCGCCTTCCGCTTTTGATCTTGGGGTACACGCCCCCTCGAGAGGCCGAGTGGAGGTTCTGCGCAGTGGGCAACCCGGCATGGATGCCGGGTTAGCCGCCCCCGGCCATGGATGGCCGATGGCGGCGGGCCCACGGAGCAGGACCGGAGCGAGGGCATGCCGAGCCACAGCGAGGCACCGAACGAAAGGGGCAAAAGCGCTTGGTTACTTGGCGCTTTTCCAAGTAACCCGCTGTAAGAGCGGAACCAATAGCTGCCGTTACCACAACAACGGATATGTACACCCTCAAAAAAACCAACCGCCTGACACAAAGCCTTCGCGAGCAAGCTTCGCTCCTACAAAAAGCAGATAGGTTATTAGACGATTGTCGACAATACCTATTTATCCTTTGACTATTATCCCGCTATTCGCTAGTTTTTGCCGCATCAGCTTTCAAGGTGTCGACAATATGCTGGATCAACTCGATCCCCCAGTCATAGCCCAAGACGATTCGGAAACACTTTCCGAGAACGTCTTCCGGCGCATTCAGGCGGCCATCGTCAAAGGCGAGATCGCCCCGGGCAGCAAAATCTCCGAACCGGAACTGGCGCGCACCTACGGCATCAGTCGCGGCCCGTTGCGCGAAGCGATCCACCGTCTGGAAGGCCAGCGCCTGCTGGTTCGCGTGCCGCACGTCGGCGCACGAGTGGTTTCCCTGAGCCACGCCGAGCTGCTGGAACTCTACGAAATCCGCGAATCCCTCGAAGGCATGGCCTGTCGCCTGGCCGCCGAACGCATGACCGTCGAAGAAATCGACGAACTGCGCCGGGTCCTCGAAACCCACGAGCGAGACGCCGCGTTTCAGGCCGGTGTCGGCTACTACCAGCAGGAAGGCGATTTCGACTTCCACTACCGAATCATCCAGGGCAGCGGCAACCGCACCCTGACGCAGATGCTCTGCGGCGAGCTTTATCAACTGGTGCGCATGTACCGCATCCAGTTTTCCACCACGCCCAATCGCCCGCGCCAGGCCTTTGCCGAGCACCACCGGATTCTCGATGCCATCGCCGACCGTGACGGTGAACTGGCCGAGTTGTTGATGCGCCGTCACATCGGCGCCTCCAAACGCAATATCGCCCGTCACTACCAGGACGGCGCTAACCCGACAGCCACTGAACGAGGTGAGTCATGAGTTCCAACAAGAGCACTCCAGGCCAGCGTTTCCGCGATGCGGTCGCCAGCGAACATCCGCTGCAAGTGGTCGGCGCGATCAACGCCAACCACGCGTTGCTGGCCAAGCGCGCCGGTTTCAAGGCTATTTACCTGTCGGGCGGCGGCGTCGCTGCCGGCTCCCTCGGCGTGCCGGACCTGGGCATCACCGGCCTGGACGACGTGCTGACCGACGTACGCCGCATCACCGACGTCTGCGATCTGCCGTTGCTGGTGGACGTGGACACCGGTTTCGGTTCCTCGGCGTTCAACGTCGCCCGTACCGTGAAGTCGATGATCAAGTTCGGCGCGGCGGCGATTCACATCGAAGACCAGGTCGGCGCCAAGCGCTGCGGTCACCGTCCTAACAAAGAAATCGTTTCGCAGCAGGAAATGGTCGACCGCATCAAGGCGGCGGTTGATGCGCGCACCGATGACAGCTTCGTGATCATGGCCCGCACCGACGCCCTGGCCGTTGAAGGCCTGGAATCCGCACTGGATCGTGCTGCAGCGTGCATCGAGGCCGGCGCCGACATGATCTTCCCGGAAGCCATCACCGAACTGGAGATGTACAAGCTGTTCGCCAGCCGTGTGAAAGCGCCGATCCTGGCCAACATCACCGAATTCGGCGCGACACCGCTGTACACCACCGAGCAGTTGGCCGGTGCCGATGTGTCGCTGGTGCTATACCCATTGTCCGCGTTCCGCGCCATGAACAAGGCCGCAGAAAACGTCTACACCGCGATCCGCCGCGACGGTACGCAACAGAACGTGATCGACACCATGCAGACGCGCATGGAGCTTTACGATCGCATCGACTACCACACGTTCGAGCAGAAGCTCGATGCGTTGTTCGCTGCTAAAAAGTAATGAAAGCCCTGTAGGAGCGAAGCTTGCTCGCGAAGACGGACTGACATTCAAAATCAATGTCGTCTGAGACACCGCTTTCGCGAGCAAGCTTCGCTCCCACAAGTTTCCCTAACAAATTCAAAAACTGGAGACAGCAATGGCCGAAGCAAAAGTACTCAGTGGCGCCGGGCTCCGTGGCCAGGTTGCCGGGCAAACCGCACTGTCCACCGTGGGCCAGTCGGGCGCAGGCCTGACCTATCGCGGCTACGACGTTCGCGAACTGGCGGCTGACGCCCAATTCGAAGAAGTGGCTTACCTGCTGCTGTACGGCGAACTGCCGACCCAGGCGCAACTCGCCGCTTACGTGAGCAAACTCGGCAAGCTGCGCGACCTGCCGCAAGCGCTGAAAGAAGTGCTGGAACGCATCCCCGCCGACGCCCACCCGATGGACGTGATGCGCACCGGTTGCTCGTTCCTGGGCAACATCGAGCCGGAGAAGGACTTCTCCGAGCAGCATGACAAAACCGACCGCCTGCTGGCCGCGTTCCCGGCGATCATGTGCTACTGGTATCGCTTCAGCCACGACGGCAAACGCATCAGTTGCGTGAGCGACGAGCCCTCCATCGGTGGCCACTTCCTGCACCTGCTGCACGACAAGAAACCGAGCGAGCTGCACGTCAAAGTGATGAACGTTTCGCTGATCCTCTACGCGGAACACGAATTCAACGCCTCGACCTTCACCGCACGGGTGTGTGCATCGACTTTGTCCGACCTGTTCTCCTGCATCACCGCCGCCATCGGCTCCCTGCGCGGTCCGCTGCACGGCGGCGCCAACGAAGCGGCGATGGAAATGATCGAACGCTTCAAATCGCCGGAAGAGGCGATCAAAGGCACCCTCGGCATGCTTGAGCGCAAGGACAAGATCATGGGCTTCGGTCACGCGATCTATAAGGACAACGATCCGCGCAACGAGGTGATCAAGGGTTGGTCGAAGAAGCTCGCTGAAGAGGTGGGTGACACTGTCTTGTTCCCGGTTTCCGAAGCCATCGACAAGACCATGTGGGAGCAGAAAAAACTGTTCCCCAACGCCGATTTCTACCATGCGTCGACGTACCACTTCATGGGCATCCCGACCAAGTTGTTCACACCGATTTTCGTCTGCTCGCGCCTGACCGGCTGGGCGGCGCATGTGTTCGAACAACGTGCCAACAACCGCATCATCCGCCCGAGCGCCGAATACACCGGCGTCGAACAGCGCAAGTTCGTGCCAATCGAACAACGCTGAATGGTGGGGGCGGGCACCGAGCCGTGAACCTTGTAGGAGCGAAGCTTGCTCGCGAAGGCGGTCTGACATTCCAAATCAATGTCGACTGGTACACCGCTTTCGCGAGCAAGCTTCGCTCCTACAGGGGGGCGGTTTTCCAATCAAATTCTGGTGCCGCCCCGCCTTTTGTTATTACCGTGACCGAGTCCTGACGATGAACACTGAATTCCGTAAACCGCTGCCCGGCAGCCATCTGGATTATTTCGACGTCCGTGCGGCAGTCGAAGCCATCCAGCCCGGCGCCTACGACACTCTGCCGTACACCTCTCGCGTGCTGGCGGAAAACCTGGTGCGTCGCTGCGACCCGGCCACGCTCACCGAATCCCTGAAGCAATTCATCGAGCGCAAACGCGACCTCGACTTCCCGTGGTTCCCGGCTCGCGTGGTGTGCCACGACATCCTCGGCCAGACCGCATTGGTCGACCTCGCCGGCCTGCGTGACGCCATCGCTTTGCAAGGTGGCGACCCGGCGCAAGTGAACCCGGTGGTGCCGACGCAATTGATCGTCGATCACTCGCTGGCCGTTGAGCGCGGTGGCTTCGATCCACAGGCGTTCGAGAAGAACCGCGCCATCGAAGACCGTCGCAACGAAGACCGTTTCCACTTCATCAACTGGACCAAGAAGGCCTTCAAGAACGTTGACGTGATCCCGCCGGGCAACGGGATCATGCACCAGATCAACCTGGAGAAAATGTCTCCGGTGATTCAGGTGCGTGACGGCGTCGCGTTCCCTGACACCTGCGTCGGCACCGACAGCCACACCCCGCACGTCGATGCACTGGGCGTGATCGCTATCGGCGTCGGTGGCCTCGAAGCGGAAAGCGTGATGCTCGGCCGCGCATCGTGGATGCGCCTGCCGGAAAGCGTCGGCGTTGAACTGACCGGCAAGCTGCAACCAGGCATCACCGCCACCGACATGGTGCTGGCGCTGACCGAGTTCCTGCGCAAGCAAAAAGTCGTCGGCGCATGGCTGGAATTCTTCGGCGAAGGCGCTTCCGCGCTGACCCTCGGCGACCGCGCAACCATCTCCAACATGGCTCCTGAATACGGCGCCACGGCGGCGATGTTCTACATCGACCAACAGACCATCGACTACCTCAAACTCACCGGCCGCGAAGACGAGCAGGTGCAGTTGGTCGAGAACTACGCCAAGACCACGGGCCTGTGGGCCGACAGCCTGAAGGGCGCGCAATACGAGCGCGGCTTGACCTTCAACCTGTCCTCGGTGGTGCGCAACATGGCCGGCCCGAGCAACCCGCACGCCCGCGTCGCGGTGTCGGATCTGGCGGCCAAAGGCATTTCCGGCCAGTGGGACGACGTGCCCGGCCAGATGCCGGACGGCGCGGTGATCATCGCCGCCATCACCAGCTGCACCAACACCAGCAACCCGCGCAACGTGATCGCTGCCGGCCTGCTGGCGCGCAACGCCAACAAGCTCGGGTTGACCCGTAAGCCATGGGTCAAATCGTCCCTGGCACCGGGCTCGAAAACCGTGGCGTTGTACCTCGATGAGGCGGGCCTGACTGACGAACTGGAACAACTCGGTTTCGGCGTCGTGGCTTTCGCTTGCACCACCTGCAACGGCATGTCCGGCGCGCTCGATCCGGTGATCCAGCAAGAGATCATCGACCGCGACCTGTACGCCACGGCCGTACTCTCCGGCAACCGTAACTTCGATGGCCGGATTCACCCGTACGCCAAGCAAGCGTTCCTCGCTTCGCCACCGTTGGTGGTCGCGTACGCCATCGCCGGCACCATCCGTTTCGACATCGAAAAAGATGTGTTGGGCCTGGATGCGAACGGCAAGGAAATCCGCCTGAAAGACATCTGGCCGAGCGATGAAGAAATCGATGCGGTGGTGAAAGCGTCGGTCAAGCCGGAGCAGTTCCGTCAGGTCTACATTCCGATGTTCGCCATCCACGAAGACACCGGCCCGAAAGTCGCGCCGCTGTACGACTGGCGCGAGATGAGCACCTACATCCGCCGTCCGCCGTACTGGGAAGGTGCGCTGGCCGGCGCACGTCCGCTCAAGGGCATGCGCCCGCTGGCGGTGCTGCCGGACAACATCACCACCGATCACCTGTCGCCGTCGAACGCGATCATGCTCGACAGCGCCGCCGGCGAATACCTGGCGAAAATGGGCTTGCCGGAAGAGGACTTCAACTCTTACGCCACGCACCGCGGTGACCACCTGACCGCGCAACGCGCCACCTTCGCCAACCCGAAACTGTTCAACGAAATGGTCCAGGAAAACGGCAAGGTCAAGCAGGGTTCGCTGGCCCGAGTCGAGCCGGAAGGCAAGGTCATGCGCATGTGGGAAGCCATCGAAACCTACATGGAGCGCAAGCAGCCGCTGATCATCATTGCCGGCGCCGACTACGGTCAGGGTTCGTCCCGCGACTGGGCGGCCAAAGGCGTGCGTCTGGCCGGTGTGGAAGCGATTGCCGCCGAAGGTTTCGAGCGCATCCACCGCACCAACCTGGTGGGCATGGGCGTGTTGCCGCTGGAGTTCAAACCGGGCACCAACCGTCACACCCTGGCCATCGACGGCAGTGAAACCTACGACGTGATCGGTGAGCGTACGCCGCGCGCCGAGCTGACGCTGGTGATCCATCGCAAGAATGGCGAGCGCGTCGAGGTGCCGGTCACCTGCCGTCTCGACACCGCCGAAGAGGTGTCGATCTACGAGGCCGGTGGCGTGCTGCAACGCTTCGCCCAGGACTTCCTCGAAGAATCGGCCGTCGCCGTCTAAAACACGCTGTGCGGGCGCGGAGTTTCAGATTCCGTGTCCGCTTTGAAGGAGCACCAATGGCTCACGCACCTCAAATCAAAATCCCCGCCACCTACATGCGTGGCGGCACCAGCAAAGGCGTGTTTTTCAGCCTGAAAGACTTGCCCGAAGCGGCGCAGGTTCCAGGCCCGGCACGCGATGCCTTGTTGTTGCGGGTGATTGGCAGTCCCGACCCGTACGACAAGCAAATCGACGGCATGGGCGGCGCGACCTCCAGCACCAGCAAAACCGTGATCCTGTCGAAAAGCATCAAGGCTGATCACGATGTCGATTACCTGTTCGGTCAGGTATCCATCGACAAACCTTTCGTCGACTGGAGCGGCAACTGCGGCAACCTGTCCGCAGCGGTCGGTTCGTTCGCCATCAGCAACGGGCTGGTCGATGCCAGCCGCATTCCGCACAACGGTGTGGCGGTGGTGCGCGTGTGGCAGGCCAATATCGGCAAGACCATCATCGCCCACGTGCCGATCACCAACAGTGAAGTGCAGGAAACCGGTGATTTCGAACTCGACGGCGTGACCTTTCCGGCGGCCGAAGTGCAGGTCGAATTCATGGACCCGGCGGCAGAAGAAGAGGGCGGCGGTGGTTCGATGTTTCCGACCGGCAACCTGGTGGATGACCTCGAAGTGCCCGGCGTCGGGACCTTCAAGGCGACCATGATCAATGCGGGCATTCCGACCATCTTCGTCAATGCCGAAGACATCGGTTACACCGGCACCGAGTTGCAGGGCGCCATCAACGGTGATCCGAAAGCGCTGGCGATGTTCGAGACCATTCGTGCGTATGGCGCGTTGCGCATGGGGCTGATCAAGTCACTGGACGAAGCGGCCAAGCGTCAGCACACGCCCAAGGTTGCCTTCGTGGCCAAACCGGTGGATTACGTTGCCTCCAGCGGTAAAGCGATTGCTGCGGGTGACGTCGACTTGCTGGTGCGTGCGTTGTCGATGGGCAAGTTGCACCACGCGATGATGGGCACTGCTGCGGTGGCGATCGGCACTGCTGCCGCCATTTCCGGCACGTTGGTAAACCTCGCAGCGGGCGGTATCGAACGCAACGCCGTGCGCTTCGGTCATCCGTCCGGCACGTTGCGCGTAGGCGCTGAAGCCAGCCAGGTGAACGGCGAGTGGACCGTCAACAAAGCCATCATGAGCCGCAGTGCGCGGGTGCTGATGGAAGGCTTCGTGCGCATACCTGGCGACGCCTTCTAACCCGACACCGAACCCTGTAGGAGCCGGCTTGCTGGCGATCCCGTCAACGCGGTCTGCCTGACACACCGAGTCGTCTGAATCGCCAGCAAGCCGGCTCCTACAGGGGACCGCATTTCAATTATAAGAATGTGATTTACCTGAACCGAGGTCCCATCAACGAACCACTTTACGAGTGAATCGAACATGAGCACCAACGTCGACCTGAACAACCGCCCCGACTACGACACGGTCCTGCAGGACATTGCCGATTACGTCCTCACCTTCAAAATCGAATCCAGAGAAGCCCTCGACACTGCCCGCAATTGCCTGATGGACACTTTGGGCTGCGGCCTCCTGGCCCTGCGCTTCCCCGAGTGCACCAAGCACCTTGGCCCGATTGTCGAAGGCACCGTCGTCCCGTTCGGCGCTCGCGTGCCGGGCACCCGCTACCGTCTCGACCCGGTCAAGGCAGCCTGGGACATCGGCTGCATCGTGCGCTGGCTCGACTACAACGACACCTGGCTCGCCGCCGAGTGGGGGCATCCCTCCGATAACCTCGGGGGCATTCTTGCGGTGGCCGATCACCTGTCGCAGAAGCGCCTGGCCAATGGCGATGCGCCGCTGACCGTTCGCGCCGTACTCGAAGCGATGATCATGGCTCATGAGATTCAAGGCGTGATTGCGCTGGAAAACTCCTTCAACCGTGTAGGCCTCGATCACGTCATCCTGGTGAAAGTCGCCTCGACCGCCGTCACCGCCAAACTCATGGGCGCCAATCGCGAGCAGATGCTGTCGGCGTTGTCCCATGCTTTCGCCGATGGTCAGGCGTTGCGCACGTATCGGCATGCACCGAATGCCGGGTCACGCAAATCCTGGGCGGCGGGCGATGCCACCAGCCGGGGCGTGCGTCTGGCCGACATCGCGATGCGTGGCGAGATGGGCATCCCCGGCGTATTGACCGCCAAACAGTGGGGCTTCTACGACGTATTGTTCAGTCACAGCAACAACGACCTGGCGCTCAAGCCTGAAGGCAAACGTGTGTTCAGTTTTTCCCGACCGTACGGCAGTTACGTGATGGAAAACGTGCTGTTCAAGATCAGCTTCCCGGCCGAATTCCACGCACAAACCGCCTGCGAAGCCGCCGTCACCTTGCACCCGCAAGTCCGGAATCGCCTGCACGAAATCGACAAAATCGTCATCACCACCCATGAGTCGGCGATCCGCATCATCTCCAAGGTCGGCCCGCTGGCGAATGCGGCGGACCGCGATCATTGCCTCCAATACATGGCCGCGGTGCCGCTGGCGTTCGGCAATCTGGTGGCCGAGCATTACGAAGACGAGTTCCACGCGGCGCACCCGATCATCGATGTGCTGCGCGAGAAAATGGTCATCGTCGAAGACCCGCGCTTCACCCGCGAATACCTGGAGGCTGACAAACGCTCGATCGCCAACGCGATTCAGGTGTTTTTCAAGGACGGCTCCAGCACCGAGAACGTGGTGGTGGAATACCCGATCGGCCATCGCCGTCGCCGCACCGACGGCATTCCGTTGCTGGAAGACAAGTTCAAAGCCAACCTGGCGACACGCTTCACCGGCCAGCGCAGTGCCGAGATTTTTGCCTTGTGCAAGGATCAGGCAGCGCTTGAAGCCACACCGGTGAACCGCTTCATGGACCTGTTCGTAATCTGATGGAACACCCGCCCCCTGTAGGAGCCAGGCTTGCCGGCGAAGGCGTATTCAAGGACGCCTTCGCCGGCCAGCCTGGCT